>JBFGPT010000001.1:0-20674 GCA_041564575.1 Gammaproteobacteria bacterium
CATGATGAAACCGGAAGCGGAAAAGAAGGGCCTTGACTTCAACACCTGGATTTCGCCGGAAACGCCGGTTCTCGTACACGGCGATGCCCAGCATATCCGGCAAATTCTGATCAACTTGATCAACAATGCTATTAAGTTCACCCGTGAAGGACGTATCGAGGTCCGGGTCAGCAGTCAGCGGCTGGAGGGCAACACGATCAAACTCACCGTCAAGGTGATCGATACCGGTATCGGCATCGCACCGGAGGCCAAGGAAAAGATCTTCAGTACCTTTTCCCAGGCCGATGATTCCACCACGCGGGAGTTTGGCGGTTCGGGACTCGGCATGGCTATTGCCCGGCAACTGGTCGAGGCCATGAACGGGCGAATCGATTTCGACAGCACGGTCAACCAGGGCAGCACCTTCTGGTTTGATATCGAGCTGCAGGAACAGGCGATTGGATCGGATCAGATCGATTCACCGGTTCACCAGTCCGATATCCGCATGTTGATGCTGCACGATTACTCGGAAGACAGCCAGCGTGTCATGAAATACCTGGCCTCCTGGCAACTTGTTGCCGACGATGTTAACAATGATGACCGGGCGATTGATATGATTTCGGCGGCGGCCGCCACCAACAAGCCTTACCACGTCATTATTGTTTTTCCGGATGCACTGAGCACGGACCCTATCGGATTTTCCCGGCGCCTGGCCTCGATTAGGCAGGCCAATAGTCAGAACATGATACTGATTGGTTCCGGTATCAGCCCCGAGAGAAGGGAACAACTGCTGAAATACCGGTATGCCGGCATTCTGGAAAACCCGGTCGATATGACCGAACTGTTTCGCAGCCTGCACGGGATACTGGTCAGCTACCAGGGTGATGCCGGCTTCAGGACCCTCAAGGTTGTTGATGATCTGGATCCCTACCAGAATCAGGTCAAGGGGCTCAATATCCTGATTGGTGAGGATAACCACACCAACCAGAAAGTCATCCAGAAAATTCTTGAGCGCGGTGAACACAATGCCACCATTGTCGATAACGGCGAGCTGGCGCTGGACGAACTGGAGCACAAGGAATTCGACCTGGTGATCCTGGACATGCAGATGCCGGTCATGGGCGGTATCGAGGCCGCGAAACTGTATCGCATGATGTACCCGGACAAAAAACACGTGCCGATCCTTATCCTGACGGCCAACGCCACGACCGAGGCGGTCAGGGAAGTCGAGGAAGCGGGCCTGGATGCCTACCTGTCCAAGCCGGTCGAACCGCAGAAACTGCTGGATACGATCAGTTCCCTGATCAACCGGAAGAACAAGAAACAAACCGGGGCCGACAAGCCCAGGCTGCAACTGGTCTCAAGTAATGATGATCGGTTACCGATCATAGACAAGGCCACGCTGGATGAACTCAGTGGCATGGCCTCCGGCAAGGATTTCATGGACGAGCTGATCAACGGTTACCTGGAGGATTCGGAGAAGATGGTCAGGGAAATAGCCGTTCTCTACGGCAAAAAGGAATTTACCAATATCAGTGACGTAGCCCATTCACTGGACGGCAGTTCGCGCAGCATCGGCGCAAAAAGGCTGTCCGCCCTCGCCGATGATATCTGCCGGATGATCCGTAACGGCGAAGAGAGAAAACTGACCAGTACAACGCTGGAAAAGCTCGATGCTGCATTCAACGACACCCGTTCGACGCTGATCAATTATCTCGCCAGCAGTGATACAGAGGCCGCACACTGAAATCCGTCATATCACGGGTAAGGCAAACCGTACCCCGGTCGGCTGACCGGGGAACTATTCCTGTCAACCTTTAGCTGCCGTCAGGCCGCACGTCTCAGTTTCAGTGCGTATTCGACCCGCGCTACAGGTTCACTAGTACGCTTGCCATCGAAATCCAGCCAGCAACAATTGTCAAAATCATACAACTTGCAATTTCGCATGGTTCGTAAATAGGCAGGAAAACTGAACTTCATCACATGCATCTCTTCGCCCATGATCCTGGTCAGGGTTTGCTGTGCCCTGCCCAGGTTGTAACAGGGTATCCTGGGATCAACATGATGCGCGGTATGTTCCATGATGTTATGACTGATCAGGTTATACCACTTCGGAAATTTCACGTGCATGGTGAAGTCCGCCTGGCCACCCATGCGCCGGCTTTCTTCCCGGTCGCGCGTCCAGGCGATGGTTTCATGCGTATGATGCAGGTAGACGGTAAAGCCCATCATGAAGTTCCAGGTCACGAAGGGTACCAGCAGACCGAAGAGCAATGCCTGCCCGGGACCGGTGCCCGGGAACTGCAGACCCGCATATACCAGAGCCGAGGTCCAGGCCACCAGGTAGATGACCAGGCTGGCGAAGTCCCGGTAGACGTCATTGTATTTGCCGGCGATATCCCTGAACGGATAAAACTTGAATTTCCACCAGCGTTCTAACATGTAGTAAACACACATGCCCGGCGGCGTCCTGTAGATACGCTCCAGAAATCTCTTGCCCGGTGAGGCGACATCGTATTCCTGTTTCGTCATGGGCGACCATGAATTCATGTCCCTGATATTCGTCACCTGGTGATGCATACGGTTATGCGCCGTCAGCCACAGGCTGTAATTATGCAGGGACAACAGGTAGGTCAAACGCGCAATCAGCCTGTTCAGCGTTTTATTGCCGGTAAAGGAATCGTGCGCGGCATCATGGGAAATGACAAATATGGACGACACCAGCATGCCGGCCAGGATGCCACAGAGCAGTTTCATCACGGTGCTTTCGAAATAGAAAATCCCCGTAATGGCCGATGCATACAGGAGCAGGTCCCCCGCCAGTATCAACAATGCGTGTGGCGTGTTCCGGCGGGTATATTGCCGCACGGCCGCACGCAATCGCTTCGTATCATGATAACTCATTTAATTTCTCCCGATTTTAAATTTCGTAACAGTCCGGCTCGAACCGGACCGTAACTGAATTGATGATCAGTAGCGGCTGACAGACAGTAACTATCTGTATTGCCGCTCCTCATGCATCGGGAGATCGATATCATCAGAGCCCGCGAAACGTAACTGGCTGCGTACCAGTCGTGCCATGGTACGAAGATCCTTCTCTTCCAGTTTGAACGCGGCATCTACCCAGATATCGCAGATATCCATCAACTCATCGTAGTCAATCGGGTTGACCCGTTGCCGGACCTTGCGAATCGCATCACGCGCATTCCTGCGTTTCCTGTCAGCACGAATAAAGGAATTGACCGCGGCAACACCCTCACCATCATCAGCGAGACTGTCGACGATACCGAGATTGTAGAGTTCCTCGGCGGAGTAGAGCCGGCCACTCAACATCATCTTCTCGGCGGTCGCCGGATTCACGCGTTGCGCGATCAGATTATAGGCGCCCATACCCGGGAACAGGTTGAACAGGACCTCCGGCAACCCCATCTCGGCACGGCGTTCGGCGATCATGACGTGACTGGAAAGCGCGGCCTCGAAACCACCGCCAAGGGCGTTGCCGTGGACCAGTGAAATGGTGGTGATATCCGAATCAAAACCTTTCAGGTTAGGATACATGGTATCGATACAGTCCCTGGCATATTGCTCCAGACCTTTACGATCACCGTTTTTGATGCATTCCAGGAAATGATCCAGATCACCGCCGAAACTGAACACCGGATGATCCGAGGTGACGATATGATATTCGATATCAACCAGTTGCCCTTCCCAGGGTAAACGCCCGTCGTGCTGCACCAGTTGCGACTGGAAATCACGTAACTCTTTCAGCAACGTGGTGGTGATACAGGCGCGCGGCTTTGCATTAAGGTAGACCCAGACGCTCTTGTTATCCGGGACAACCCTGATATCAAGATGTCGGTATTGACTGAACCTCGCTTCGTTTGCATATCTTACAGTAGTCATAACTCCTCCTTCCCAGCAGTATCCTGCTTGTCGTTTTATTTTGAATATTCATCTGTTTTGAACAGTTATTCAGATAACTATCTGATTTCAACTGCCTGCGGATAGTCTATCAGCACACGTGATGCGTGCGTCAAGCTAAGAATTGGTTACATCAGGAATTGAAGGAGATTAAGACAATTAAACTATATTTTGTGCTACTTCATATTGATTAGTACTAGGGAATGCACTTCGATACCTTCCTTGCGACCGATATATCCCATCTTTTCAGTTGTCGTTGCCTTGATATTCACTTGATCGGGATTAATCCGCATGTCTTCAGCAAGAATTTTTTTCATCTCCGGTATGTACTCGGCGAGCCTGGGCGCCTGTGCCACCACGGTAATATCGGCATTCAAAATCACATAATTTTTTCCGTCTAACAAACCAACGATTTTGCGCAACAGGATCCGGCTGTCTATATTACTGAATTCATTATCGGTATCCGGGAAGTGTTGACCTATATCGCCGAGTGCCGCGGCGCCGAGCAGGGCATCGCACAGGGCATGGATGACCGCATCACCATCGGAATGCGCCTCCAGGCCGAACGCGTAGGGAATGCTGACGCCGCCCAGGATCAACGGCCGGTCCTTGGCAAAACGATGCGCATCGAATCCATGACCTACACGCATGGCGATGCACCCCGCTGCTGCAGATATAATTCCGCCAGTTCAAGATCACCCATTTGGGTGATCTTGATGTTGGAGATATCCCCTCTGATCAACAAAGGTTTGACGCCTGTCATTTCTATTGCCTGTGCCTCGTCGGTGACGATTTCATGGTTATCCAGGGCCCGCTTGAGTGCCTCGGTGAGTTTCGCATAGCGAAACATCTGCGGTGTCAGCGCCTGCCACAGACGTTCACGATCCACTGTTGCGGTGATCTCACCCCGCGGATTGGCACGCTTCAGGGTATCGCGGACCGGGGCGGCCAGTATACCGCCAACCGGGTGTGCGCCGACTTCCCGTAGCAGGCAGTCGATATCGTGCCTGCCAAGACACGGCCTTGCCGCATCATGCACGAGCACCCAGTCCGTATCAGTGGCGAGGTCCGCTAGCGCATGCAATCCATTGAGTACGGAATGACAGCGTTCATCGCCACCCGTGGCGACCCGTATACGATCATCGCCGGCCAGTGCGGTTGATTGCCAGTAGGTATCGTCAGGATTCAATACTACGACGATCCCCCGCATGGACCCGTGATCAAGAAAGCATTGCACGGTGTGTTCCAGAATCGTTTTGCCGCACAGTTGCAGGTACTGCTTGGGAATTTCGGATTGCATCCGGGTGCCAGTGCCAGCCGCAGGTATCACGACCCAGTGGTTGTCTGCGGACATGGCAGCCAGTCCTTGTCAGAGTTGTGCTGCGGCGGGGGCAATGATCCGGAAAAAGGTTTCGTTTTCCCTGATCATGCCCATTTCGCTTCTTGCCCTTTCTTCAATGGCATCAAGACCGGGCTTAAGGTCGATGACTTCAGCGGCCAGCGACTGGTTTCGTTCACGTAAAGCGGCGTTTTCCTCCAGCTGGCTTTGTTTGATGCCCTGCAAATGATGAATATCAGTGAGACTGCCATTGCCAAGCCATAAGCGGTATTGCAGCAATACCAGTATTAACAGCAGGCTTGTCGTCACCAGTCTCACTGATTTTTTATCCTTTCATCATGACTCAAGGTTATAAAAGGCCTTGCGCCCGGGATAGCTGGCCTTGTCACCCAGTTCATCTTCAATGGCAATCAGGCGGTTATACTTGGCGACCCGGTCGGACCTTGACAGTGATCCGGTCTTGATTTGACCAGCGGACGTTGCCACGGCCAGGTCGGCGATAGTGGTGTCTTCTGTTTCACCGGAGCGATGGGAAATCACCGCGGTATAGTTGGCCTTTTTCGCCATGTCGATAGCTGCCAGGGTTTCAGTCAGTGATCCGATCTGGTTGACCTTGATGAGGATCGAGTTGGCCGTTTGCTTTTCAATCCCCTCCTCCAGTATCTCGGTATTGGTCACGAACAGGTCATCACCCACCAGTTGCACCCGGTCTCCCAGGGCATCGGTCAGGGACTTCCAGCCATCCCAGTCATCCTCGGCCATGCCGTCTTCCATCGTGATGATGGGATACTTGTCGAACCACGGGGCAAGGTAAGCGAGGAACTCGTCCGCGCTCAACGACTTGTTTTCAGATTCGAGGTGATACTTGCCGTCCTTGTAAAACTCGGAACTGGCTACGTCGAGTCCCAGCAGTATGTCATCACCGGCCTTGAAGCCGGCCTTGCCAATGGCTTCCAGTATGACCTCGACCGCCTCTTCATTCGAAGACAGGTTGGGTGCAAATCCGCCTTCATCGCCAACCGTCGTCATCATGCCCTTGCCGGACAACACCGACTTCAGCGAATGGAATACCTCGGCGCCGTAGCGCACCGCCTCGGCGATACTGCCGGCACCCACCGGCAGGATCATGAATTCCTGCAAATCGACACTGTTATCGGCATGGGCGCCGCCATTCAGGATATTCATCATGGGCACCGGCATCAGCAACGGCCCGTCGCCGCCAAGATAGGCATACAAGGGTATGTCCGCCTCGTTTGCAGCGGCATGCGCCACGGCCATAGATACGCCGAGTATGGCATTAGCGCCAAGGCTCGCCTTGTTGTCCGTGCCGTCGAGTTCGATCATGGCCCGGTCGATGCCAGACTGATCGGTGATGTCCATGCCCTTGATGGCGGGCTGGATTTCGTTATGAATATTTTCAATTGCCTTCAGGACACCCTTGCCAAGATAGCGGCCAGGGTCGCCGTCGCGCAGTTCCAGTGCCTCGCGTACGCCGGTGGAGGCACCCGATGGCACCATGGCACTGCCCCTGGCCCCGGCTGCGGTCGTGACTTCCGCCTGTATAGTAGGATTTCCACGTGAATCCAGGATCTCCCGCGCTGTTATTTTTGTAATTTCAGACACCGGTATTCACCTCTCGATATTTTCAGTTTGTTTTAATGTTTTTAACACTGGCATCCAGTGCCATGAGTGTTTCCAGCAAGGCCTGCATCTGCCCCAGCGGCCACGCATTCGGCCCGTCGCTCAATGCCTTGTCCGGATCGGGATGCGTTTCCATGAAGACACCGGCAACCCCTACCGCCACAGCGGCGCGGGCCAGTGCCGGAACAAACTCGCGCTGCCCGCCGGAACGGCTGCCCTGCCCGCCCGGCATCTGTACGGAATGCGTGGCATCGAAAACCACCGGGCATCCGGTTTCGCGCATGACCACCAGCGAACGCATATCGGAAACCAGGTAATTATACCCAAATGAAGCCCCCCGCTCACAGACCATGATACGATCATTACCGGCGGCTTTCGCCTTTTCGACCACATTTTTCATGTCCCACGGTGCCAGGAACTGGCCTTTCTTGATATTCACCGGCAGTCCCAGACTGGCCACGTTCTGGATATAGTTTGTCTGCCGGCAGAGAAAGGCCGGGGTCTGCAGTACGTCAACGACCTCCGCCACCTCGGCAAGGGGCGAGTCCTCGTGCACATCCGTCAGGATCGGCACGCCGACCTGTTGTCTGACATTGGCCAGGATTCGCAAGGACCTGTCGATGCCCAGTCCGCGAAAGCTTGCGTGTGAGGTGCGATTGGCCTTGTCAAACGAGGATTTGTAGATAAACGGGATCCCCAGTGACGCGGTGATCTCCTGCAAGCGGCCGGCCGTATCCAGGGCCAGTTGCTCGCTTTCCACTACGCAGGGGCCGGCGATCAGGAATAAGGGTTCGTTCTCACCAACCTCGAAATCACACAACCGCATCGTGGATCTCTTGCGATGCACGTTGGTTATGTTTCAACGCCGCCTGTATGAAACTGGTAAACAGCGGATGGCCGTCCCTGGGCGTCGAGGTGAATTCCGGATGGAACTGGCAGGCCACGAACCAGGGATGTTCCGGTATTTCCACGATCTCGACCAGTTGATCGTCCATGGACAGGCCCGCGATCCTGAGCCCGGCCTGCTCGAGTTGCTCACGGAAAAGATTGTTGAATTCATAGCGATGCCGGTGCCGCTCGACCGTGGTTTCGCGGTTATACAATTCACGTACCCGGCTGCCCGGCACGAGTTTGCATTCCTGCCCGCCCAGACGCATGGTGCCGCCGAGGTCGGAGTTGCCGTCGCGGTAAACCATGTCACCATCGGCCGTCTTCCATTCCGTGATTAGTGCGATCACCGGGTATTCACAATCCTGATCGAATTCTGTGCTGTTGGCACCGGCAAGACCGACGACATCGCGGGCAAATTCGATGACGGCGACCTGCATGCCGAGGCAGATACCCAGGTACGGGATATCGTGTTCACGGTCATAACGCACCGCGGCGATCTTGCCTTCGATGCCGCGATTGCCGAAACCGCCGGGCACCAGTATGGCATCGGCCGATGCCAGGCTGGCGACGCCGTTGTTTTCAATCTCCTCTGAATCCACGTAGGTAATGTTGACGCGGGTCCGGGTATGAATGCCGGCATGGATCAGGGCCTCGGACAGGGATTTATACGAGTCGGCAAGATCGATATACTTGCCGACCATGGCAACCCGGACCTCGTGTTCCTGGTTGCGCAGGGCGTCAACGACCTGGTCCCACTCGTGCAGGTCAGCCGGCGCGGTCTCAAGATGCAGGCGTTTGACGACGATCTCGTCCAGGCCCTGCTCGTGCAGCAGGCGCGGGATCATATAGATGTTCTCCACATCAACCGCGGAGATGATCGCCGACTCGTCGACATTGGTGAACAGCGCCAGCTTCCTGCGTTCATTCTCCGGCAAGGGCTGTTCCGCGCGGCATAACAATACATCCGGCTGGATACCGATCGAACGGAGTTCCTTGACCGAGTGCTGGGTCGGCTTGGTCTTGATCTCGCCGACAGCGGCGATGTAAGGCACCAGGGTCAGGTGTATGAACAGGGTGTTTTCCGGACCGTACTCGATGCGCATCTGGCGGATGGCCTCCAGAAACGGCTGGGATTCGATATCACCGACCGTACCGCCGATCTCGACCATGGCGACATCGGCGCCGTCCGCGCCTTCCAGAACACAGCGTTTGATCTCGTCGGTAATGTGCGGAATCACCTGCACCGTACCACCCAGGTAATCGCCGCGGCGTTCGCGCTGGATGACATTCATATATATCTGGCCGGTCGTGAAATTATTGCGCTTGCCCATATTGGTGCGCACGAAACGCTCGTAGTGACCCAGGTCCAGGTCCGTCTCGGCGCCATCATCGGTGACGTAAACCTCGCCGTGCTGAAACGGGCTCATGGTGCCGGGGTCGACATTAATATAGGGATCCAGCTTGATCATGGTGATCTTCAGACCGCGCGATTCCAGGGCCGCCGCCAGCGAGGCCGAGGCGATACCCTTGCCCAGTGAGGACACCACGCCGCCGGTGATAAAAACAAACTTGGTCACGTTCGGACCCTGCCTGATGGAATCGGGGTGAGAGATGCGCCGTCGACCGCTGCAGCCGTCTGAGTACGAAATTCGGTGTCGGAACGCTTCATAGGACGGGAAGCCATACTAGCAAATTCGCTTTTGGCGCACCATCAGATTTTGGCCGCTGCAGCAGCTACGTCGACCCGGGTACGCTGGTTAACGAGCTGGCCGGATCCCTAGAAATCCTGCCCGCGCAACTGGTAGCCGCGCTCGATATCCTGCGCTGTGATGATACCGTAAATACGATCGGCGCTGGCGCCCAGCGGCCGGATCACGTACAGGGCCTCGGCCTCGCTGTCTTTCAGCAGGGTGTGCGCCTGCTGCAGGGTGGATTGCTGCCGTATGGGGGCCAGTTCCAGGCGCTGGGCCGGGATCTCCAGCAGGTTGATCTCCTCGTCCCCGGCCTCCTCCAGGTAGCGGGCAAGATCCGCCGCGGGCAGCAGCAGGTTGACTTTGTCGGAGCGGATCACCAGCCACCGGGGTTTCTGCGCCAGGATGGCCTCGGCACGTTCACGCCGGACTACCGGGGTGATCAGGGCAAAATCGGTATTCATGACCGAGGCCACGCCGAGTTTGCGCAATGACTGGGAGAAGGGATCGTTGCGGTAATCCAGACCGATTTCACGCATCTGTGAATGATAAATGGATCCCTGGCCGAACAGTTCCCTGGCCGCGAGGTTGGCACTGACAATCGCCAGCATCCCCGGAAAAATTATGTTCTGGTTGCCGGTCAGTTCCAGCAACGCGATCAGGGCGGCCAGCGGCGCCTGCAAGGTGGCACCCATCATCGCACCCATACCGAGCATGGCATACAAGCCCGGATGCGAGTTGACGCCGGGGATGAGGTTCATGAGTTGACCGACCGCCCCGCCCAGCATTGCACCCATGAACAGGGTCGGGCCAATCAGGCCACCCGGCAGGCTGAGGCCGACGCAGACGGATGTGGCCAGCAGCTTGACCACAACGATCCAGAGCAGAAGCTGTATGGCGGAATCGCCGAGGATGGCCTTGTTGACCGTGTCGTAACCAATTCCCATCACCTCGGGCGCGGTATAGGCCAGCAAACCGACCACTATCCCGGCCAGCAACATGCGGATCGTGACATGCAGCCGCCTGCTCTGGTGCGTCAACACCTTGGTGAGCCGGATAAAGGCGGCCGCCAGTCCGCCGATCAGGACACCCATAATTACGATAGCCGGCAGTTCCCCGAATGAGCCAATCTCCAGCGCCGGCACGATAAAGGCCGGTTCCGCAGTGAACACAAGACGCGTGATGGTCGTGGCGCTGACCGCCGCCAGGATCACCGGGATAAACCCGCTGATGCTGTATTCCAGCATGATCACCTCCATGGAGAAGATCACGCCCGCCAGTGGCGTATTGAACGAGGCGGCAATGGCGGCGGCCGTGCCGCAGGCCACCAGGGAACGGATACTGTTATTCGGCAAACGCAACTTCTGACCCAACAGGCTGGCTCCTGCCGCGCCCAGGTGGATGCTGGGGCCCTCGCGGCCGACGGAATGTCCGGAGATGATCGAAATCCCCCCGCCGATAAACTGGAAGACGGCATTGCGCAACGGCAAGTGGCCCTCGTGGTAATTCAACCGCTCCAGCACATGGGTGACGCCGACCCGGATCGTATCCTGGCTGAACAGGTAAAAGACGATGCCGAGCAGCAAGCCGCCGCTGGCGGAGACCAGCAGACGCAAGTGTGGCGCCAGCGCCTCATAGTTTTCCGGATCCCCGGCCGGCAGAAACAATGACTGGCTGGATTCGATGTAAAGCCGGAAAGCGACGATCAGTACCCCGACCAGCACACCGCTCACCACCGCCAGCAGGGACAGGACGGGCAGGCCGCCGGTGCCGGCCAGTTGCAGCCTGAGCCGGTCCATGGATTGCGTTATCCAGACGATGATGCCGGGTTTATTAATAAGGGATTACCCCATGATTTTGACCGAGAGTCGTTATAAAATACTGTCACCGGCCACAGCCGTTACCAACGCCGGGACCCTGTTAAGATAACAAGAATGCGGTAAAACCGCATCAAGATTAGGATTCTAATTTCTTGTTAATAAAAGATTAATTCTGTATTTATCCCGGTCATAAGCAGAGGAGAATCCGGTATGTCCGACATTGAAATCGCACAAAAAGCCAATAAGAAACGCATTATCGACCTGGCAAAAGAACAATACGGTATCGCCAGCGAACACCTGGAACCCTACGGCCACTACAAGGCAAAACTATCCCTCAATTATATCGACAGCCTGAAGGACGAACCCGATGGCAAGCTGGTTTTGGTAACGGCGGTCAGCCCGACCCCCGCCGGTGAAGGCAAGACCACGACCACGGTCGGACTCGGTGACGCCCTGAACAGGATCGGCAAAAAGGCCATCATGTGCCTGCGTGAACCCTCGCTGGGACCCTGTTTCGGTATGAAAGGCGGGGCCGCCGGCGGTGGTTATGCCCAGGTGGTACCC
Source organism: Gammaproteobacteria bacterium (assembly GCA_041564575.1). GTDB lineage: Bacteria > Pseudomonadota > Gammaproteobacteria > Eutrophobiales > Eutrophobiaceae > UBA4486. The sequence continues at coordinate 11,847 of JBFGPT010000001.1, forward strand.
ATGGAAGATATCAACCTGCATTTTACCGGCGACTTCCATGCCATTGGCGTGGCCCATGCCCTGTTGTCGGCGATGATCGATAACCATATCAATCACGGCAATGAACTGGGCATCGACCCCCGCCGCATTCAGTGGAAGCGCGTGGTCGACATGAACGACCGGGCCCTGCGCAATATCGTCGTTGGCATGGGGGGACCGGCAAATGGTTACCTGCGTGAAGACGGCTTCGATATTGTCGTCGCCTCGGAGATCATGGCGATCCTGTGCCTGGCCACCAGTCGCGCGGACCTCAAGGAGCGCCTTGGCCGCATTGTCATCGGTTACAAGCGGGATAATAAAACACCGGTCTATGCCAGCGAACTGAATGCGCATGGCGCCATGGCCGCCCTGTTGAAAGATGCCATCAACCCGAACCTGGTCCAAACCCTGGAAAACAATATCGCCATTATCCATGGTGGCCCGTTCGCCAACATCGCCCACGGATGTAATACCGTGACCGCGACCAAGACCGCGCTGAAACTGGCAGACTACGTAATCACTGAAGGTGGATTCGGTGCCGACCTGGGCGCGGAAAAATTTATCGATATCAAGACGAGAATGGCGGGGTTGAAGCCGGCCGCAATCGTGCTGGTCGCAACCATACGTGCCATGAAATACCACGGTGGTGTCGCCAAGGATCAACTCAATAACGAAAACCTGGATGCGCTCGATAAAGGCATGGTCAACATGGAGCGTCATATCAAGAACATCCAGGAGGTCTATGGACTGCCATGCGTGGTCTGTCTCAATCACTTCACCCTTGATACCGATGCCGAGATCGATCTGCTGGTAAAACGCTGTGATTCGCTCGGCGTCAAGGCCGTGGTATCAAAACACTGGGCCGAAGGCGGCGCGGGCGCGGAGGAGCTGGCGACCGTCGTCGCGGATATCGTTGATAACAAGCCCGGCAGCCATAAATATGTTTATGACGATAAACAGTCGCTATGGGAAAAGATCGAGGCGATCGCCACCAAGGTTTATGGCGCCGCCAGTATTTCCGCCGATGCCAAGGTCAAAAAACAACTGGACGACTGGAGCCAGGATTACGGGACTTACCCCGTGTGTATGGCCAAGACCCAGATGTCCTTCTCGACCGATCCCACAGCGATTGGTGCGCCGACCGGCCATAATGTTCACATCAGTGAAGTGCGGCTGGCCAATGGTGCCGGGTTTATCGTTGCCATTGCCGGGAATATGATGACCATGCCCGGACTGCCCAAGGTGCCGGCGGCCGAGAAAATCGATATTGACGATAACGGCAATATCATCGGCCTGTTCTGACCGGCCCGTCCGGCGTCACATATGACAAGAAGCCCGGTGCATACCGGGCTTTTTTTTGTGCCAGAAATCCGGCCGGACTTGTACGAAACTTGATCTGGATCATTCAGTCCCGGGGCCATAGTGATGTCTAATAGTCGGGCCGGATTGAACGAATCGGGGCGGGCTTTATGCGTACACACCTACAGTAATTTTCACTTGAAACTTACAGGATAGCGGATTTGAAAATTACCCATGTCAGTCTGAACACGGGATCTGTCGAGATCCCGATGCAAGCCACCTCTCTCGATATCTGGAACCAGAAATACTGCCTCAAGGACAAACAAGGTCAACCGGTTGATGCTTCAATCGAAGACACCTGGCAGCGCATCGCCCGCAGCCTGGCTGAGATCGAACAGACCAGCGAGGCCCGCGAGCACTGGTATCAGGAATTTTTATGGGCACTGCGGCATGGCGCCATACCCGCAGGCCGCATCGTCTCCAATGCCGGGGCAAGCGCCTATAAACCGGCCACCTCCACGATCAACTGTACCGTGTCGGGCACCATCCACGATGCCATGGACGATATCCTCGGCAAACTGCACGAGGCCGGCATGACGCTGAAATGCGGATGCGGCATCGGTTATGAGTTTTCAACCCTGCGGCCCAGGGGCGCCTACGTGGCGGGTGCCGGGGCCCATACCTCCGGACCGCTGTCATTCATGGATATCTATGACCGTATGTGTTTCACGGTCTCCTCGGCCGGTGGCCGGCGTGGCGCGCAAATGGCCACTTTCGATATCGGTCACCCCGATGTCCTCGATTTTATCCGGGCGAAACGCGAAGACGGCCGGCTGCGGCAGTTCAACCTGTCCCTGCTCATCACCGAAGATTTTATCCACGCGGTCAGAAACGACGCATGCTGGCCACTGGCCTTCCCCGTTACGGAAGAAGAACTGAACAATGCCGGGGCGAACCTTACGGACAGCAGTCAAATCGTGTGGCGCAAGTGGCCGGTTACCGACGGATATATCGTCAATGACCGGGGTGAAACCGCCTGCAGGATTTACCGGAGTATTCCGGCGCGTGAACTGTGGGACGAGATCATGGCCTCGACCTACGATTACGCCGAGCCCGGTTTTATCCTGATCGACCGGGTCAACAACATGAATAACAACTGGTACTGCGAGGAGATCCGCGCCACCAATCCCTGTGGCGAGCAGCCGCTGCCGCCCTACGGCGCCTGCCTGCTGGGCTCAGTGAACCTGGCGCGTTTCGTCCAGGACCCATTTACGGACGCTGCCACGTTTGACTGGGACACTTTCCGGCGGGTGGTCAGGATTTTCACCCGCATGCTGGACAACGTCGTCGAAATTCACGGCCTGCCGCTCGGCCAACAGGGCGAAGAAATCCTGCGCAAGCGTCGGCACGGCATGGGATTTCTGGGCCTGGGCAGCGCCCTGGTCATGCTGCGCATGAAATACGGCGAAACAGACTCGCTTGAATTTACAGAGAACGTCAGCCGCGAACTGGCCCTGATCGGCTGGCAGACCGGTGTGGACCTGGCCAATGAAAAAGGACCCGCGCCCATCATGGAGGAATCATTCACGATCACCGCGGACATGCTGCGCAAACGCCCGGAGATGCAACGGGACGGTTACCGTGAAGGCGACAGCATACAAGGCAAGGTGCTGCATGCGCGCTACAGCCGTTATATGCAGCAGATCGCGGCCGTCGCGCCAGAGCTGGTCGAGGAGATCGAAAAAACCGGTGCGCGGTTTACCCATCACAGTTCAATTGCGCCAACCGGGACAATCGCGCTGTCCCTGGGCAACAACGTGAGTAACGGCATCGAACCCAGCTTTTCGCATCATTATTCGAGGAACGTGACCCGTACGGGAAAAAAGACCAAGGAAAAAGTGGACGTATATTCCTGCGAGTTGCTAGCCTATCGAACCTGTATCAACCCGGATGCGGCGCCGGACGCCGCGGAACCCGGCAATCGATTGCCGGACTATTTCATCACCGCCGAGGATATCAGCCCGAAACAGCATATCGATATCCAGGCGGCGGCGCAGAAGTGGGTCGATTCATCGATATCCAAGACCGCCAACGTGCCCGCCGATTTCCCCTACGGGGACTTCAAGGACATCTATCTCTATGCCCATGACCAGGGTTTGAAAGGGTGCACCACATTTCGTTTCAATCCCGAAGTCTTCCAGGGTGTACTGGTAAAGGACAAGGACCTGGAGAAAACCCTGTACTGCTTCACGCTGGAGAACGGCGAAAAGATAACCGCAAAGGGTAATGAAATTATCGAGTATGACGGCGAGCAGCACACCGCGGCCAATCTGTATGACGCCCTGAAGGAAGGTTACTATGGAAAATTCTGACAGCGGGATCCGGCCATGACGATCAGGATAGACGGAAAAATCACAGACTGTGAAGTAATCAAGCCTGAAGCGTCGCCTGCGCCGGCCGATGCAACCGGGGCCGGCCGCCAGGAAGCGGCCTCGAATGTCGTGCAGATGCATGAAAAACTCGAACGCCCGCAGATGCTGCACGGCACGACCTACAAGATCACCACGCCGCTTTCGGAACACGCCCTTTATGTCACGATCAACGATATTGTCCTGAATCCGGACACTGAACATGAACTGCGACGGCCGTTTGAGCTGTTCATCAATTCCAAGAACATGGATCACTTCCAGTGGATCGTGGCCCTCACCCGGATTATCTCCGCTGTGTTCCGCAAGGGTGGCGATGTGACCTTCCTGGTCGAGGAGTTGCGTTGCGTGTTCGACCCGCACGGCGGCTATTTCAAAAAGGGCGGCCGCTTCATGCCCTCACTGGTCGCCGAAATCGGCGACGTGCTCGAAAGCCACCTGGTTATGATCGGCCTTTTGAGCAATGACCGGCTCGATGACAGACAGAAAAAAATGCTTCAGGAAAAACGTGCTGAATATGAAAAGCAGCTTCCGGACAACAGCGATATAGAAGCGGACGAATTTCCGGATAATGCCACCCTGTGTAAAAAGTGCCTGACGCGGGCCATGATCATGATGGACGGCTGCCTGACCTGTCTGAATTGCGGCGAATCAAAATGCGGCTGAATGATCGGTAATCACTGCATAACAGGGATCCAGTCTTCCGTTCCGCGAGCGGATTACTTTGACAGCTCTTTTACCAGTTGTGCCGCGTTCTCGAATGTAAATTCGAACGGCTCGAATTTCAGCCGCGCCTGTAACCAGGGAATCGTGACCTGGGGATAGTCGTTCAGGTAGGGTATCGCCGTGAGTGACAGCTGGATAGCGTCCTTGAACTGGTTGATGACCAGTTGATACCGGTCCGTGCCCGGGATCACATCCAGGTACAGGTAACTCCAGTCGATAAACAGGCCTTTTTCCCTGACGTTGATCAGCGTATCTGCGATCAGGTTCAGGTCACGCGCGATATTCAGGCAAATATGTTGCTTCACGGGCTTGTCTTCAAGATCATTGAAAACGAAATTCAGGCCGCTTTTGGTCCTGAACAGGTGGCGGTTGTTTTCGCCGATTTCCCACCCGGCATACACCCACAGGCTGCGAACCGGCTCCTCCACCGGCTGGTTGATCAGCCGTTGATCGCAATGCATGCGCCGGCAAACCTGTTCGATAATGCGCCGCTCCAGTGATTCCTGCTGGTTGATCACGGGACTGCTGACGAGCACCGGCTTGCCGTCGATCAGGAGATACAATTCGCCGAACGACTCGAAATAAAGCTCCACATGGCTGTTGCGGTTAACCCGCAGTGATCGCGCCTGCAGTTGATTGGCGAATGCCTCGGCGTTTCCGCTCCAGCGGATCAGTTTGTTGCGGTCATTGGTTTCCTGCATGGCCTTGTGCCGCGCCTGCAAGGCCTCTTCATGGTAGACAGCGGCCATCTCCTCGAGGCTGATTTTCACGAATTCAACCAGCCTGTCCCGGGACTGTTCCTGGACCTGACGCGCCAGCCGGAACAGCCGGGTATTTTGCAACCGCGCCGGGGCGAGGTAGACATCAGGATAGATCACGATTCTGGGTTCATCGATCCGGAAGCGATAGGGTTCATACGCCGCCACGTCCGTGCCATGAACGCACAGCAGTATCAACAGGGCGATACTGCAGAATAAATGATGACAGGTGTGCATTGGCATCTCTCTGGAAGCCCTACTCCCGGACGCAGCGTATCTATGAACAATGCAACGATTATTCCAGCAGCACCTGGACAAGTGAAATTCCGGGGGCAACCCCGAGACGGAACGCTACGCCGCGGCGCGGGTGTCGCGTGCAGGCTGGTGACATTGACCGAGCGCCAGCACCAGTAAAAACAGGTAATAAATCAGAAATAGCGTACCCAGCGTCGGCAGATAGAATTCCTCCTGGGCGGCAAGGTAAAGCGCATAGGGCACCACCGCCGGCAGAGAAAATGCCAGCACCCCGAGCAGACTGGTCCGGCAGGCGTACAGGGCACCCGCTGTCAGACTCGAGATAACCAGGACATTAACCGCGTGCAGGTAGATAAGATCGATTGCCTGCAGGTTCAGACCGGCGATAACCCCCAGCCCCAGGTAGCACCAGAGAGCACCCGCGATGAAACTGCCGATCAGAAAGGTGCCATACCACTCACAGGCCGTGATCAGGTTGAAGCGATGGTTATTACGCACGAGCCCGAAGTAGATACGCAGGCCGGTGACCAGGGAAAACAGCATCAGCCAGTCCGTGCCGGCCGGTCCGGGAGACAACTTCATGATAATGCTGGCCACCAGCAAGGCGGCGATGAACGAAGAATAGACCAGGAACTGGAATTGACCATGCAAAGCTTCCACCTGTTTCAGAAAACAGATGGGGTCGAACAAACAACCCTGTTGATATGGATTCCGTGCCCCAGATGCTGTAGGTATGGCCGGCATGCTTGATATGATTGTCCGCGTATTGCGCGCTAAATAGACAGAACCCCGCGTTATCTACCCACTGAAGATATAACCTGGACCCAGGCTTGTAAAGCCAAATATCTGATTTAATTCCGGTTTATTGCATCGCAATAGATTTGCACGATCCCGGTCGTTGGGAAACTGCTCGTCCGTACGCAGCGGCAAGCGCTCATGGAGACCAAAAAATTATTATCCAGGCTACTGATTTTTAAATACATTAATCTCCGGGTGGTCGCCTCCTCTTGAATTTTCTCCGGCCTCCGATATAGTACGCGACCCCGTGAACGACAGCGGGATTGATACAAATACGCCAAGACAGATGAAGATTTCAGACACGACAGAAAAGACTTTCATGACCGGGCAGTACCTCGCCACTCAGGGCGGCCAGCACTGCGCGCTGCCGTGGCAATGTCACTGGCGGAAGAACAGGGCCGGCGCGGCCAACATGCCGGCAGGATTCATGATGTAAGCCTTCCAGAAATTTAACCCGGAAGACTTGCAACCAGCAGGGCCTTCCCGGGCAAGCAATAAGAAAACCCCGGTGCGGCCTTAGCGCTTCACCGGGGTTTTTTTATTCTGCTGACCGCCTCCCCAAGCCCACATCCTTCTATGTGGGAAACTTCGCGCAGGCACCTACTTCTCCTCAGGTGCCTGCGCTTTTTTTATGCCCGCGCCCCGGGCCGACAGGCGGCGATCCGGACAATTCCTGTTCCAATGACACCGCCCGTGTTCTAGAGATTCTTGTTACCCGTGGTGGATGAGGACATGATCTTGTCGGTTTGCAACGCCAGTTCCAGCGCCATCCTGACGGATTTGTCGATCATGATGTCCTCGTTTTCATTATGCAGCTTGTCGGCGCTGATATACGCCGCCAGGATGCGTGAGGCGGCGTCATATATCGTCTGGGATACTGTGATTTCACTGGTCAGGTAACTGATGCGGGTGGCATCGGACATATCACGGTGGGCCATGTAACGTCTCCTTTGATTTTTGTATATTTTTACCGATGGCTAAAGACTAGTCCTTTTTACAATCTTGCACCACTGCGGCGCGGTATCTCCCCACCGCCAGCGCAGCCCGTGTGGCGTGTCCCGTAACATCCCTCGGGCCCTGATCTTGCATATATCAGGGCACAGTCTTGTCAGCATCAGGGTCTGGAAACCCGGGAGAAGCGCATGCCTGTTTCAGACAGCAGAAAAAAAACCATCAGCCTGTACGATATCTACGAGGAAAAACGCGAGTATCCGCGTGTCAGCCTCAACGCCCTCGCCGCGCTCGGACTGGTGGACGGCTTCGACGTCAACGTCATCGTTCATGACATCTCGCCGGATGGCGTCCAGCTGCGTTGTAATCGCAAAACGGCACATATGATCCATCCGTCCGGCAAATTTATTACCGAGGCAAGCGCGCCCTATGCCGACCTCGCCTTCTCACTGCCGATAGAAAATGTTGACCGGGAGATCAAGGTCCAGATCAAGCTGTTCTATTTCACCATCATCTCCGCCGATACCGTGGCCTTCGGTGCGAAGTTCGGGAAATTTGAAAAATTCAGTGATCGCTTCGTGGAAAAATTTATCGATCAGGCCATGCGCCCGGTGGAAGACAAGGTGCTGGAACTGCTCGACAAGCCCCGCAGCGAGGATTACATCGTCGAGCAAATAGGTGAATCGACGGTCAATCTGGACGATACCCTGAACATGCTGAAAAAGAAAAAGGCCATTATCGCCTGCGGCAACGACAGGAAACAGAAATACATCCGCCTGGAGTCGGCGCTGGCCTCGGTGTTCAAACGGCTTGAGCGCATGGAAAAGAAACTGGCGAACATCGAAAAAAAACTGTCCTCATAAACCCGGCGCCCCGGTCTATGCCGGTGGCAGCGGCTGCAGTTGCGCCAGCGTCTCGCCAACGTCGATCCCAAGCCAGTTTCCCAGTTGCGCCAACAGCTCCGGGCCGGCCATCGGTCGGACAGCGGCCTGCGCGGCGAATACGAGTACATTGTCGTGCCCGTTGATCCGGGACAGGCTGACATGCCCGAATGACTGCCTGAGCGGCAGCAGGATCGCCATCAGGTCCCGTTCATCGTCCGGCACCAGGTTCAGCACCATCAGGCCGTTGCCGGACAGGCGTTGCTGGCAATCAGAATAAAAGCCGGTCTCGTAGAGACAGTCGGGGTGATTCTCGCGGTTGAAGATATCGCACAGGATGAGTTCGTAGTGGCCATCGCTCCTGGCAACGAAATCCCCGGCGGCCTGCAGATATACCGGGTAATCCGCAGCGATGCCGAAATATTCCCGCGCCAGGTGGATCACGGTTTCATCCACCTCGACCGAATCGACCACCGTCCCTGGAAAATATTGCCGGAAAAACCGTTCGAATCCGCCGCCACCAAAGCCGAGGTTCAAAACCCGCCGCGGTGGCCCGGTAAAGACCAGCGCCGACAGCATGCAGGTGTTGACGGGGTTCAGTAATTTACCCGGTTGCTCGAGATCCATCAGTGACTGGATCAGGGAACCGTCCAGGTTCAGCCAGCGATACTGGCGGTATTGCCGGATCTCGGCGCCGCCGGCGCTGTACAAACAGC
>JBFGPT010000002.1:0-20278 GCA_041564575.1 Gammaproteobacteria bacterium
CAGGACGTCGCCCTCTCACGGCGAAAACAGGGGTTCGAGTCCCCTAGGGAGCGCCATTTTTTACGTTGTAAACCGAGCATTGCGGCAGATGGATAATTAGCACCGGTCTCCTATAATATGAGGTGTTGTTTTTGATACAAGGAAATCACAATCATGAAAAAAATATTCTGTTCAACGAAATTACTCTCAACAATTCTGGCCGGCACACTGGGGATGACTGCAAACCAGGCGCTGGCTGAAGATGCCGGAGTGCAGGTCGGTGTGTTGAAATGCACCACCGTGGCAGGCTCGCGCGTCAATTTAATCATACGTTCCACCGCGGATGTCACCTGCGAATATGACAACCAGGGCACGCTGGAAAGATACCGGGGTGAAACCGGTATCGGTCTTGGCCTGGATCTCAGTTTCACCTCCGACGAGGTCATGCATTTCGCCGTGGTCGCCGCATCCAACGACACCACGCCAGGTGCCTATGCGCTGGCCGGCAAGTATGTCGGCGGTGAATTGAATGCCGCGGCCGGTATCGGTCTCGGCGCCAAGGGTCTGGTCAGCGTTGGTAACAGCAGTTTCGGGCTGCAACCGATTGCGATTAACACCGCGACCGGTCTCGGTGTTTCCGGCGGCTTGTCATTCCTGTATATCGAACCGGACAAGTAACGGGTTTCACCCGCAAAGTAACCGGGATTGTCTTGCCGACATCCCGGTTTTTTTATTTTTATGATTCGACTCTCCGAACCCGGTCATTCCGTGACGCTGCCACGGCGGCTGGCGGCAATCTTTTACGATGCGCTGTTAGTGTTTTCCCTGCAATTCGCAGTCACCCTGTTCCTGGTCCTGCCCTTCAACCAGGGTCATGCCGTCAGCAGCGGCCACCCGCTTTACCAGCTATTGCTGCTGCTGATCGCTTATGTCTATTTCGGCTGGCAATGGACGCACGGCGGCCAGACCCTGGGCATGCGCGCCTGGCGGGTGCGGGTAGTCGGTGTCGAAGCCGAGACGCTGACCTGGAGGCAGGCGAGCCTGCGTTTTTTGCTGGCGCTGGTTTCTTCAGCCTGCCTGTTTCTCGGTTTCCTCTGGGCCCTGTACAGCGAAAACCAGCAGACCTGGCACGATCGACTCAGTAATACGTATTTGATCAAATGGCAACCGCATACGTCATGAATGTTGCCGTGTCATGGCCACGACGAGAAACAGACCGAACAATACCAGGGGCATGAAAATGCTGATGACGGGATTGAGCTGATAGACAACACCGAGATTTCCCGAAACCTGGGTGATGATGTAAAACAGTATCCCGATGACGCAACCGGACATGATGCGTTTACCGACGCTGATGGTGCGCTTGCCGCTGCCAACTAGGGGGACCGCCATCAGCACCATCAGCAACATGGCAAACGGTCGTGATATCTTGAACCACAGGGCCTGCTCATACAGCAGGCTGTTTTGATCGTTGTGCTTGAGATAGGCGATGTATTCCAGCAGGCCCCAGAACGACAGGTACTGGGGCTTGATGACCACGAGGTTGATCACATCCGGATTCAGCAGGGAGTCCCAGCTCGCCAGTTGCATTTCCCTTCTCACCAGACCCTGTTCCGTGATCCGGGTCTGTTCCATCTCCTGCAGGATCCATTGCCCGTCAATATATTCCGCACTTTTGGCGAAGGTGCTGGCCCGCAGTTCATTATCGATATCGAACTCGTAAATATATATGTCCTCGACGCGGTCACCCGGCAGGACCTTGCGGATATTGATGAAACTCTGACCATCTCGCGACCAGAAGCCATACTTGGTCTTCAGTGCGATTTGCTCGGTGAGGGCTACCGAGCGCCGGTGCTGGGCGGTCTGCTCCGCCTTCGGCGCAATCAGTTCGCCGATCACAATCGCGATCAACACCAGCACGAGTCCGCCCTTGCACAGGGCCAGTATCAGGCTGCCGCGGGCGATCCCGGAGGTTCGTAAAACCGCGAGTTCACTGTGATGCGAAAGCTGACCCAGGGTTGCCATGCTGCCGATCACGCAGGCGATCGGAAACAGTTCATAGGCCAGATGTGGCAACGTCAGAAGTACATATTCCAGCGCTTGCAAAACGCCGTAATTACCGCGGCCGGTTTCCTCGAGTTGATCAAACAGCGAGAAGAAGGCAAAGATGGCCAGCAATACAGTCAACGCCAGCAGCGTCGACTGCACCAGTATGCGGGTCATATAGCGTTCGTAGATTTTCATTACGCCGCCGGCAGCACCTGTTGCTGCCTGTCGCTTCGGAATTTCCGTCGCAGACCGGGCATGTAGTACATGAGCAGGACCATGGCAATGACCAGTACATGCACCCACCACAGTCCCAGCCACGGTGAAATGACGTCGCGTTTCAGCAGTGTCTTGGAAATTCCCAGAAGGTTGCTGTACATGAAATAGATGAGAATACCGATGAACAACAGCAGGTACTGGCGGTCGCCGCGGGCGAAATTATTCAGTAACACTCCGCAGGCGACCAGCACGATCGGCAGGATCAGCAATGACAGGCGCCATTGCAGTTCGGCCCGGTGCGCTGGCGAGGCGGAACGCAGTAATACCAGGCTGTCGGTGGCATCCAGGGAACGGGTCAGGGCCTGGATGCCGGAGGATTCAATCAACACGGCATAGCTGTCGTACTCGGTAATTTCGAAATCCAGCATGCCGGGGCTGCCGACATAACGCTTGCCGTCCTCGAAGACGATATAGCGCTGGCCACTTTGCGCGTCGTAATGAAAACGCGACCTGTCAGAGGTCAGCACGCCGAGCCGCTTTTTCTGGCGGACCTGCAAAAAAACATTCTCCATGGCCTGCTTGTCGGTGCTGAGTTTTTCCATGTACACCACGCGGTCACCCTTGCTGAATTCCTTGAACTGCCCGGCCGACAGGCCCGTGATATCCGAATCCTGTCGCGCCTGCTCCTTGATATAACTGATCCGGTGTTCCGACCAGGGCGCCAGCAGGAGAATGATGAAGGCAAAGACAAACAGAAACACCAGGGTGAAACGCAAGGCGGTACGTAAATGAAAACCGATCCCGGCCCCGGAGACATGGAAAATAACCAGTTCGTTGTCGCGGTTGAGTCGGGCAAAGGCCAGGATCACGGCGAGAAACAGTGCGATTGGCAACATGCGCGGCAGGATGGAAATGATCTTCAGGCTCAGCATCTCCAGCACCAGTTGGCTTGAGAACGTGCCCGCGGCTGCCTCGGCCAGATACTCGATGTAATACTTGCTGATGAAAATCAACAGCAACAAGCCCGCAATCGAAAGAAACTTGTGGAGGATCTCGCGGTAGATATAGCGTTGCAGAATCATGAACCGTCCGTCCTCGTCACGCAGGATTTTGCCTCACCCCGGTTAAATGCATAAACTGCAACATTACAGAAGCCAACCCGGACAGACAACTTGCCCTGCCAGATTGTCCATTAATGCAGCCGGCAAGCCGACCGATGCCGGTTTAATCGAGTGACAAGCCACTGAAAATATGCGACAAACAGCAATAAATTGCCGGTCCCGACACTGCCCGCCGGCCGACCGGTTAACGTGCCTCTGGTTCGGATCAGACAACAAAACAGGCTCATATTTTCATTGTTTCTGGATAAATAAAAATGAACGTTGAATTCTGCATTAAAAGCGGTAACCCGGAAAAACAGCGCACCGCCTGCCTGGTGATCGGGGTATTCGAAAACCGGCGCCTGACCACGGCAGCCCGGGCCATCGACGAGGCCAGCAAGAAGTATCTGGGCAACATCCTGCGCAAGGGCGACCTCAAGGGCAAGATCGGTGACAGCCTGATGCTACACAATGTCCCCGGCACGGTGGCCGACCGGGTCCTGGTCATCGGCTGTGGCCGGGAACGCGATCTGAACGATAGCGGTTATCGCAAGATACTGAATACCGCCATGAATGCCCTGCGCAACACCGGCGCCGCGGACGCGGTGAGTTATATCGCTGACCTGAATATCAAGGGTCGGGATATCTACTGGAAGATCAAGCAGGCGGTGGAGAATTCGCACGGGGTATTGTACGAGTTCAACGAATTCAAGGGCAACAAACGCAAGGAGGCCAAGTCGCTGAAGAAGCTGACGCTGGCCGTACCGACCCGCAAGGACCTGCAGTCCGGTGAAAAGGCGCTGCAACACGGTCTGGCCGTCGCCGGTGGCGTCGAGTTCACGCGCCGGCTGGGCGATCGGCCGGCAAACGTCTGCACCCCGCGCTATCTGGCCGAACAGGCCCAGCAACTCGGGAAAAAACACAAGTCACTCAAGGTCAAGGTGCTGGACGAGACGGTGATGAAGGATCTCGGCATGGGTTCGTTATTGTCCGTGGCCCAGGGTAGCGAGGAACCGCCGCGCCTGATCACGCTTGAATATTCCGGTGGCCGCAAGTCCGACAAGCCGGTGGTGCTGGTCGGCAAGGGCGTAACCTTTGATACCGGCGGCATCTCGATCAAACCCGCGCAGGCGATGGACGAGATGAAATATGACATGTGCGGCGCGGCCACGGTACTGGGCGTGGTGCAAGCTGTCGCCGATATGGGACTGCCGGTCAATCTGGTCGGCGTGATTCCGGCCACCGAAAACATGCCCAGTGGTTCGGCGACCCGACCGGGTGATATCTACACCAGCATGTCCGGGCAAACCATCGAGGTGCTCAACACCGATGCCGAGGGCCGCCTGATCCTGTGCGACGCCCTGACCTACAGCGAACGCTTCGAACCGGACGTGGTGGTAGACATCGCCACCTTGACCGGGGCCTGCGTGATCGCGCTGGGCAAACACGCCAGCGGTCTGCTGAGTAATCATAACCCGCTGGCCCGCGACCTGTTGAGCGCCGGCGAAACCAGCGGTGACCGCGCCTGGCAACTGCCCCTGTGGGAGGAATACGACCAGCAGCTGGCGAGCCCCTTCGCCGACATGGCCAATATCGGCGGCCGCGAGGGCGGCACCATCACCGCCGCCTGTTTCCTGTCGCGCTTCGCCAAGAAACTTCGCTGGGCCCACCTGGATATTGCCGGCACCGCCTGGAATACCGGTAAATACAAGGGCGCAACCGGCAGGCCGGTGCCCTTGTTGACACAATACCTGCTGGACCGCTGCAAGGCGCACACGGGCTGATATGCCGCAGGTTGATTTTTATATCCTGCAAAACGACCGTCACCCGGAACACCTTGTCTGCCAGCTGACGCTCAAGGCCCTGCAACAGGGACTCAAGGTCCAGATCCGTACCGCCGATGAGGCCATGGCACAGGCCATCGACCATCGCCTGTGGACCTTCAGCGACACCAGTTTTGTGCCCCATGCCCTGTATCGTGACGCCGAGCCCCCGGATGCCCCGGTGCTGATCACCTGGCAGGATGCCACGGCAGCACACAGCGATGTGCTGATGAACCTGGGCAGGGAAATACCGGAGCACAGCGAACGATTTGCTAGAATTATCGAGATAGTGGCGTCCGCGGAGGACACCCGCCAGGCGGCACGGGGGCGTTACCGTGAATATCGCGACCGTGGCTACACCCTTGAAACACACGAGATCAACTGACAGGCAATGAACAGCTCCAGCAGGGATACCGACCCGGCATCTCCGTCGATATTAAACGAGAAGATCGACGAGCTCGAGGACCTGCTCGATCATCAGCGCAACACGCAGGACATCACCGAGGAGGACGACGGCATCCCTGTGCTGGATGACATCGTTGACTTCAATGATGCCGGTTTCGACGATGAACTGTTCAGCCCGATGCCGGATTTCAGCACCGATTTTATCGAGGAGAAGGTGCACCATGCCATGGACAATATCGACGAAAAGCTCACCGCGGAGCTTGAGGGACTGGTGAATATTCTCAAAGACAGCATCAGGGACAGCGTGTTAACCGAGATCAAGCAACAACTCGAGACGCAGCACAGCGAACTGGGCGGCAAACCGTTCAGGCAGAATCCGGAGCCGGAACAGGACTGAACCCCCAGGACCGCGCCAGGTGCGATTGCCTGTCCGGGTCAATCAGGCATAATGCCCGGCTTTCATAATATTTCACCCGCATGGACAAGACCTACAATCCAGGCAGCATTGAAACCCGCTGGTACGAACGCTGGGAACAGCAGGGATACTTCAGCGCCGGTGACGGCGCGCCGGCCTATTGCATCATGCTGCCACCGCCCAACGTCACCGGCAGCCTGCACATGGGCCATGCCTTCCAGCATACCCTGATGGACGCACTGATCCGCTACCACCGCATGCAGGGCGATAACACCCTGTGGCAATGCGGCACCGATCACGCCGGCATCGCCACGCAGATGGTGGTGGAAAGACAACTGGAACAGCAGGGCAAGCACCGCCTGGATCTCGGCCGCGAGAAATTTATCGACGCCGTGTGGGACTGGAAGGAACATTCCGGCAACACCATCACGCAACAATGCCGCCGCCTCGGCACCTCGATGGACTGGCGGCGCGAACGCTTTACCCTGGACGAGGGCCTGTCGAACGCGGTCACCGAGGTCTTCGTCAGTCTTTACGAGGAAGGCCTGATCTACCGCGGCCAGCGCCTGGTCAACTGGGACCCGGTGCTGCATACGGCCATCTCGGACCTGGAGGTATTGTCCGAGGAAGAGGACGGCCATCTCTGGCATATGCGTTACCCGCGGGTCGATGGCGCGGGTTACGTCGTGGTGGCCACGACCCGCCCGGAGACCATGCTCGGCGATGCCGCCGTCGCGGTGCACCCGGAGGATGAACGTTACCGGGATCTGGTCGGCCAGGAAGTCGAGTTGCCGCTCACCGGCCGCACCATTCCCGTCATTGCCGATGACTATGTCGATCCCGAATTCGGTTCCGGCTGCGTCAAGATCACCCCGGCCCACGATTTCAACGATTACGAGGTCGGCCAGCGCCACAGCCTGCCGCTGATCAACATCCTGACCATCGACGCGGCGATCAATGACGAGGCGCCGCAGGCCTACCGCGGACTGGACCGCTATGCCGCGCGCAAAAAGGTCGTTGCCGATCTCGAGGCCCTGGACCTGATGGAAAAGATCGATGCCCACAAGCTGATGGTGCCGCGTGGCGATCGATCCGGCGCCGTGATCGAGCCCTACCTCACCGATCAATGGTATGTAAAAATCCAGCCGCTGGCCGAACCCGCCATCGAGGCCGTGGAAAAGGGCGATATTCGTTTCATTCCAGGCAACTGGTCGAAGACCTATTATGAATGGATGCGCAACATCCAGGACTGGTGCATCAGCCGGCAGCTCTGGTGGGGACACCGCATCCCGGCCTGGTATGACGAGGCGGGTAATTTCTACGTTGCCCGCAGCGAGGCCGAGGCACGGGACAAGTACGGTGTGACCGGCGCCCTGCGCCAGGATGAAGACGTACTGGACACCTGGTTCTCCTCCGCCCTGTGGCCGTTCTCGACACTCGGCTGGCCGGAGCGGACCGCCGAACTGCGGCAGTTCTATCCTACCAGCGTACTGGTCACCGGTTTCGATATCATCTTTTTCTGGGTCGCACGCATGATCATGATGGGCCTGAAGTTCATGGATGACGTACCGTTTCGCGAGGTCTATATCACCGGCCTGATCCGCGATGACCACGGCCAGAAGATGTCCAAGTCCAAGGGCAATATCCTTGACCCGATCGATCTGATCGACGGCATCGATCTCGACGCCCTGGTTGAAAAGCGTACCCGCGGCCTGATGCAAACGCATCTGGCGCCGAAGATCGAAAAGGCCACGCGCGAGAGTTTCCCGCAGGGCATTGAGGCTTACGGCACCGACTCACTGCGTTTTACCTTCGCCGCCCTCGCCACCCAGGGCCGCGACATCCGCTTCGACGTCGGCCGCATCCAGGGTTACCGCAACTTCTGCAACAAGCTGTGGAACGCCGCCCGCTACGTGTTCATGACCTTCGACAACCAGGACCTGGACATTCATTCCGGCGACAAGGCCTGTGGCCTGGCGGAACGCTGGATTAACACGCGCCTGGCGCAGACCATCGACGAGGTGCACCGGGCAATCGCGGGCTACCGCTTCGACCTCGCCGCCCAGGCCATGTACGAGTTCACCTGGGATGAATACTGCGACTGGTACCTGGAACTCTCCAAGATCACCCTGACCCGTGACGGTTACGACGATGCGCGCAAACGCGGCACCCTGTGGACCCTGATCAATACCCTGGAAACCCTGTTGCGCCTGCTGCATCCGGTGACGCCGTTTATCACCGAGGAACTCTGGCAGACCGCCCGTGGCTACCTGGACAACGAGGGCGAAACCATCATGCTGCAGCCCTACCCCGTGGCCGATGTGCTGGACACCGATAACGGCAGCCTGCCGGAAATCGACTGGCTGAAATCGTTTATCCTCGGCGTACGCCGTATCCGCGCCGAACGCGATATAACACCGGGCAAGCCGCTGGACGTCAAGACCCGCGGCGGCAGTGCACAGGAGCAGGACTGGCTGGCGGAAAACCGGACCGAGTTGATGGTCCTTGCGCGGCTGGGCTCGATTGAAACCATCACGTCGGAACCCGATGACGCGGTAATGGCCCTGGCCGGCGATATGACTCTGCTGGTGGCGCTCGCAGACCTCATCGATCCACAGGAGGAACTGGCGCGGCTGGACCGCGAACTGAACCGGCTGGAGCAGGAACATACGCGTATCCAGTCAAAACTCGATAACGATAACTTCGTCAACAAGGCGCCGGCCGCTGTGGTCGACAAGGAAAGGGATAAACTGAATGATGCCCTCTCCAGTCTGGAAAAACTCAGGGCGCAGAAACTGCGCCTGGAAACCATGGTGAAATAGACATGTTTGAAACCATCAAAGAAGAAATTCAGGTTGTATTCGAACGCGACCCGGCAGCCCGATCGGTGCTGGAAACGATACTCACCTGCCCCGGGTTTCAGGCCATCCTGATGCACCGCTTCAACCACTGGTTGTGGTGCAGGAAACTCTTTTTGCTGGCACGCATGTTCGCGCACCTGACCCGCTTTCTGACCGGCATCGAGATACATCCGGGCGCCGTCATTGGCCGGCGCTTCTTCATCGACCACGGTATGGGCATCGTCATCGGCGAGACCTCGGAGATCGGCGACGATGTTTCCATTTACCATGGCGTGACCCTGGGCGGCACCACCTGGCAAAAGGGCAAGCGACACCCGACACTGAAGGACCACGTCCTGGTCGGCGCCGGCGCCAAGATCCTGGGCCCTATCACCATCGGTGAGTGCGCCCGCATCGGTTCCAACGCGGTCGTCTCCAAGGACGTTCCCGCCGATGCTACTGTGGTCGGGGTGCCGGGCCATATCATCGTCAAGAGAGACGCCGGCGACAAGAAGGCGAAACGCGAGGCCATGGCGAAGAAGATCGGTTACGAAGCCTACGCCGAAAGCAAGGATATGCCGGACCCGATCCAGAATGCGCTGGATACCATCCTTGATCACCTGCACAAAACCGACGAGGAAATGGAGACCCTGAAAAAACGCCTGCAGCATATGGATGAGGACTGACGGCGCGCACGACCTGTTGCCGCCGGCGGCAACAGGGTAAATCTCAGTCGCTGGACGCGGCCGCCTCGTTGGCTTCCTTGCTGACATCGATCTGGCCAGGCTTGCGCAGCATCTTGTCGATCTCGTCGATGTGCATCTCCTCCTGCCGGATCATGTCACGGGCGTATTCCTCGAGCGGCACCGACTTGCCCTCGACCAGTTCGAGCAGACCGTAATACAGCTGCAGGGCCTGGTACTCCGCCTCGATGGTCTAGCGCAGGATCTCGCCGATATCGTGCTTGTGTGTTTCCAGCAACGTGCCGATCCCCAGCGAGGGATGCCCGCCGAGGTGCGTTACCAGTTCCCCGGCCTGTTGGGCGTGCAACAAGGTTTCGTTGGCCTGCGCCCGGAACCAGGACACGATGGGGATGCGGCTGTAACCGAACACCATCAGGGAATAATGCGTATAGCGCACCACCCCGGCCAGCTCGGCCTCCATGATGCGGTTGAGTTGCTGGATGACCTGCTCATTATCGATTTTGTATTCTTGCGTCATCTCGATCTCCCTCCGGGAGTTGAGACCCCCGTGATTTGTTGTTTTAAAAATATCAAGCCTCTACCACAGGCAGTTTACTCCAAATCCGCTGCGCCCGAAGGCGGCCGCTGGCCGACCCGTAGGGGTGTCCGCCGGCCGGCCCAATACCCGAACGAACTTGTCGGATGAAAACTTGACTAATTTACTCAGATATGTAAATCTTGCCAGCCCAATGGCTGAAGGCAGACGGAGAAACTGAATGAATTTAACCACTCAGGGGCGTTACGCGGTGACCGCGATGCTTGATTTGGCGCTGCACTCCGGTGTCCGGCCGACCAGCCTGGCGGACATCTCCCGCCGTCAGGATATCTCCCTGACTTACCTGGAACAGCTGTTCGGCAAATTGCGCCGCAAGGGACTGGTCGATAGCGTCCGCGGACCCGGTGGTGGTTACCGGCTGGGTACTGCAGCCGAGGAGATCACCGTCGCCCGGATCATCTATGCCGTCGATGAGACCATCGACGTGACCCGCTGCGGCGGCAAGCAGAACTGCCAGAAGGAAGAGCGCTGCCTGACCCATGACCTGTGGATGGGGCTGAACCAGCACGTGGCCAAATACCTGAACGGCATCACCCTCGGCGAGCTGGTGCAACTGAACAACGTCAAGATGGTCGCCGAGCGGCAGGATCACAACGTCATCACCCATATACCCATATAAGCAACCATGAACGAACAACAGATACAACTGACCGATCGCGCGGCTGAACACGTCAAGACCTTCCTGGACAAGCAGGGCAAGGGCGTCGGCCTGCGCCTCGGTATCAAGCCGGCGGGCTGTTCCGGACAGCAATACGTCGTCGAAACCGCACAACAGATCAACGCGGGCGACCATACTTTCGAGTCCAACGGTGTGCGTATCGTGGTGGATGAGAAGAGTCTCGAATACCTGCGCGGCACCGAGCTGGACTTTGTCACGGAGGGCCTGAACTCGGGATTTCGCTTCAACAATCCCAATGTCACCGACACCTGTGGTTGCGGTGAAAGCTTCACCACGGACCCGAAACACGCACGCTAACGAGGCACCCTGAATGGCAAGTGAAAACAGCAACGTCGAGGATCTGGTCAGGAAGGAATATGAACACGGATTCGTCACCGAGATCGACGCCGATACGGTACCGCCGGGGCTCAGCGATGATGTCATCCGGCTGATCTCGCAAAAAAAGCAGGAGCCCGGATGGCTGCTGGAGTGGCGCCTCAAGGCCTTTCACCAGTGGCTGAAAATGCACGAGCCGAAATGGGCCCACGTGCATTACACGCCCATCGATTACCAGGCCATTTCCTATTATTCAGCGCCAAAAGCCAAAAAAGATGGCCCCAAGAGCCTGGACGAGGTCGACCCGAAACTGCTGGAAACATACGAAAAGCTGGGTATCCCCCTGCATGAGCAAAAGATGCTGGCCGGGGTCGCGGTCGATGCCGTGTTCGACAGTGTCTCGGTAGCGACCACCTTCAAGGAAAAGCTGGCCGAGGCCGGCGTCATATTCTGTTCCTTTTCCGAGGCGGTTCAGGACCACCCCGAGCTGGTGCGCAAATACCTGGGCTCGGTGGTGCCGGCCGCTGACAACTTTTACGCGGCGCTGAACACGGCAGTCTTTACCGATGGCTCGTTCTGTTACATCCCGAAGAACACGCGCTGCCCGATGGAGCTGTCGACCTACTTCCGCATCAACGCCTCCAATACCGGGCAGTTCGAACGCACGCTGATCATTGCCGATGAAGGCAGTCATGTCAGTTACCTGGAGGGTTGCACCGCACCCATGCGAGATGAAAACCAGTTGCATGCCGCGGTGGTGGAACTCATCGCCCTGGACAATGCCGAGATCAAGTATTCCACGGTGCAGAACTGGTATCCCGGTGATGAAAACGGTGTCGGCGGCATCTTCAACTTTGTCACCAAGCGTGGTGACTGCCGTGGCGTCAATTCACGGATCTCCTGGACCCAGGTCGAGACCGGCTCCGCCATTACCTGGAAATATCCCAGTTGCCTGCTGCGCGGTGACAACAGTGTCGGCGAGTTTTACTCGGTCGCCGTCACCAACAACTGCCAGCAGGCGGATACCGGGACCAAGATGATCCACCTGGGCAAGAATACCCGCAGCACCATCGTCTCCAAGGGCATCTCCGCCGGCCGTGCCCAGAATGCCTATCGCGGCCTGGTCAGGATCTCGAGAAAGGCGGACAACGCCCGCAATTACACCCAGTGTGATTCGCTGTTAATGGGCAAGGAGTGCGGTGCGCACACCTTTCCCTATATCGAGATCCAGAATTCATCGGCCCAGGTCGAACACGAGGCCACCACTTCGAAGATCGGTGAGGACCAGCTGTTCTACCTGCGCCAGCGCGGCATCTCGGAGGAAGATGCCGTCAATATGATCGTCAACGGTTTCTGCAAGCAGGTGTTCCGTGAATTGCCCATGGAATTCGCGGTCGAGGCGCAGAAATTACTCGGCGTTACGCTGGAAGGGGCCGTTGGCTGACAGAACGCACAACATTTTACGAGATAAAAAACATGCTAAGTATAAAAAATCTGCACGCAAAGATAGACGACAAGGAAATCCTCAAGGGCCTTGACCTCGAGGTCAAGGCCGGCGAGGTGCACGCCATCATGGGGCCGAACGGCTCCGGCAAAAGTACCCTGGCCAATGTGCTGGCCGGGCGCGACGGTTACGACGTCAGCCAGGGGGAAATCCGCTACTGCGGACACGACCTGCTGGAACTGGCGCCGGAGGAACGCGCGCGCGAGGGGATCTTTCTCGCCTTCCAGTACCCGGTGGAAATTCCCGGTGTCAATAACGTCTATCTCCTGAAGGCCGCGGTCAACGCCGTGCGCGTGCATCGCGGTGAGGCGGAACTGGATGCGATGGAGTTTCTGAAACTGGTCAGGGAAAAGATGCAGATCGTCAACATGAAGGAAGACCTGCTGAACCGATCTGTGAACGAGGGTTTTTCCGGCGGCGAGAAGAAGCGCAACGAAATCTTTCAAATGTCACTGCTGGAACCGAAACTGGCGATCCTCGATGAAACCGACTCCGGCCTCGATATCGATGCATTAAAGACGGTCGCCGAGGGCGTTAACAGCCTGAGGAACCCGGATCGCGCCATCATTCTCGTCACGCATTACCAGCGCCTGCTGAATTACATCAAGCCGGACCATGTCCACGTCCTGTCTAACGGCCGCATCATCAAGTCGGGCGGAGCGGAACTGGCTCTGGCGCTGGAAGAAAAAGGCTATGACTGGATCACCGCGGAGGCCGACGCCGCATGAGCGACAAGCTCGAACACTACATTGGCGAGTATGAGCGCAATCGCGCGCTGACGGCGAATGACCCGGCCGGCGCGCTGCGGCACCAGGCGCTGGATCAGTTCCGAGAACTGGGTTTTCCGGACCGCCGCCAGGAAAACTGGAAATACACGGACGTGCGCAAGATCCTGAAACAGGACTTCAGGTTCAGCACCGAGCTTGCCGGGATTGCGCCCGGGAAGATTGAACCCTTTCGCATCAATGAACCCGAATGCCATGAACTGGTATTCGTCAACGGCGTATATTCCCCGGAGCTTTCCCGCCCCGGTGAGTTCGCGGACGGCATTGTCATTTCAGACCTGGCTTCCGCCCTGCAGACGCATGGCGATATGCTGGAAGCGCACCTGGGCCGTTACTCGAAACCGGAGAGCAGCGGTTTTACGGCATTGAATACGGCGTTTCTCCAGCACGGCAGCTTCATCCATGTGCCCGCGAACCTGCGGCTGGAAAAACCGGTGTTGCTGTTGCACGTCAGTACCGGCCAGGCGCAACCGTTTACCAGCCAGAACCGCAACCTCGTCATACTTGGTGACAATGCCGCGGCCACGCTGATCGAAACCTATGCGGGCCTGGACGATGCCGTGTATTTCACCAACACCGTTGCGGAACTGCGCATGAATGCCGGCAGCCACCTCAGGCATTACCGTATCCAGCAGGAAAGCAAAAACAGTTTCCATCTCGGCCATACCACGGTTCACCAGGAACAGGACTCGAATTATTCATCAAACGTGATCTCACTTGGCGCCGAGCTGTCCCGTACAGACCTCGATTGTCGCCTGCAGGCACCGGGCGCGGAGACCCTGCTGAACGGCCTCTACATGGTCAGTGGCAATCAACATACCGACCATCACATCCAGGTCGATCACCTGTGCCCGCAGACACGCAGCGATCTGAATTACCGCGGCATCCTCGACGGGCGGGGCCGCGCGGTATTCAACGGCAAGGCGGTGGTGCACAAGGGTGCCGACGGCACCGATGCCCGGCAGAGTAACGCCAACCTGCTGCTATCGCGCGAGGCCGAGGTCGATACCAAGCCGGAACTCGAGATCTATGCCGATGACGTGAAATGCAGTCACGGCGCCACCGTCGGACAACTGGACGAACAGATGCTGTTTTACCTGCGCTCACGCGCCATAGATGAAAAAACCGCGCGTAGCCTGTTGACCTTTGCCTTCGCCGACGAGGTGGTCCGCGCCATCGACATCGACGCCGTACGTGACCGCCTGGAAACGCTGGTGGCCGGCCGCCTGCCGGAGTCTGAACTGATCAGGGAATTTACCCATGAATAATCCACTGGCCGCAGAGAAGACCGATAACAACCTGCCGCTGGACATCGACGGCATCCGCCGTGATTTCCCCGCGCTGGATCAAACCGTGCACGGCAAACCGCTGGTCTACCTGGACAATGCCGCCACCGCGCAAAAACCGGCTATCGTCATCGAGACCATCGATGATTATTACCGGCGTTACAATTCCAATGTTCACCGCGGCGTGCATACGCTGAGCCAGCTCGCCACGGACGCCTACGAGGGGTCACGCCTCAAGCTGAGGGACTTCATCAACGCGTCTTCCGAAAAGGAGATCATCTTCGTCCGCGGCGCCACCGAGGGCATTAACCTGATCGCGCAGACCCTGGGCCGGCAACAACTCAAGGCCGGCGACGAGATCCTAATCACGCAGATGGAACATCATTCCAACATCGTGCCCTGGCAAATCCTCTGCGAACAGACCGGCGCGGTGCTGAAATATGTACCGATCAGCGACTCGGGTGAACTGTGCATGGAAGATTTTCACCGGCTCCTGAACGTGCGCACCCGTATTGTTTCGGTAGTGCATATCTCCAACGCGCTGGGCACGATCAACCCGGTAAATGAGATCATCGAGGCGGCGCACGCCGCCGGCGCGGTCGTATTGCTGGACGGCGCCCAGGCGGTGCCGCACGCCGGCGTAGACGTACAGGCGCTCGATTGCGATTTCTATGTGTTCTCCGGCCACAAACTCTTCGGTCCAACCGGGATCGGCGTGCTCTACGGCAAACAGGCCCTGCTCGAATCCATGCCGCCGTGGCAGGGGGGTGGCGACATGATCAAGATGGTGCACATGGACCGCACCCTGTACAACGACCTGCCCTACAAGTTCGAGGCCGGCACACCGCATATCGAAGGCGCCATCGGTCTTGGCGCCGCCGTGGATTACCTGCGCGGCATCGGTCTCGATCGCATCGAAAAATACGAACAGGAACTACTCGCCTACGGCACCGGCAAGCTCGCGGCAATCGAGGGTCTGACCCTGGTCGGCACCGCCGCGCACAAGACCAGCATCCTGTCATTCGTACTGGAGGGCATTCATCCGCACGATATCGGCACAATTCTCGACCACGAGGGCATCGCAATCCGCGCGGGTCACCACTGCGCCATGCCGGTCATGGAACGCTTCGGGTTGCCGGCCACGGCGCGCGCCTCGCTGGCCTTCTACAACACGCGCGGGGAAATCGATGTGCTGGCCGCGGGCATCCACAAGTGCATGGAGATATTCGCATAATGTTCGACAACGTACGTGACCTGTACCAGGAAGTCATCGTTGACCACAACCGCAGCCCGAGAAATTTCGGCAAACTGGACAATGCCAACCACGTGCTGGAAGGATTCAACCCGCTGTGTGGTGATCGTCTAACCCTGTACCTGAATTCAGACGATGAACGCATCAACGACATCTCTTTCGACGGCAGCGGTTGCGCCATCTCGGTTGCCTCGGCCTCGCTGATGACCGAGGCCCTGAAAGGCCGCACCATTAAAGAGGCCCGGGAAATCTTCGATCAGTTTCATGAACTCGTTACCACGGACAACCAGCTCGACCTGGAGAAGTTCGGTAAACTCGCCGCCCTCGCGGGTGTGCGTGATTACCCGGCCCGGGTCAAGTGCGCAACCTTGTGCTGGCACACACTGAACGCCGTTATACATGGTCAGGAAAGCCCGGTAACCACGGAGTAGCAATCGATCATGGCACTGGAAAATCATTCTCCGGACGAGGCCATCACCCTGACGCGTGACTGTGATGCGGCCCTTATACCGACCGGCACACCGATTCTTCTGCCGACGGGCAGTACGGTTTACATTACCCAGGCGCTGGGGGGATCCTATACCGTCAATATCAACGGTAACCTTGCGCGTATTGCCGACCGCGATGCCGACGCTCTGGGGTTTGAAGTAAATGAGAACACCGGGCAGAAAAGCAAGGCGCTGACCGGTGATGGCAGCGTTGACGAAGACGCGATCTGGGACCAGTTGCGGACGTGCTACGACCCGGAGATCCCGATCAACATCGTCGAACTGGGTCTGATTTACGAATGCAGTGTCACGAAAACGGATAACGGCAACCGCGTGGACATACTCATGACCCTGACCGCGCCCGGCTGTGGCATGGGCCAGTTCCTCGCCGATGACGTCAAGGCCAAGGTCGCCAGCCTCGACAATGTCACCGAGGTCAATGTCGAACTCACCTTCGATCCGCCCTGGTCCCAGGACATGATGTCGGAAGCCGCGCGCCTGCAAACGGGGATGTATTGAGGTGGCGGAATGGATCGACGTTGGCCTGCTGGATGAACTGACGCCCGGCAACTTCCAGGTCGTGGATGCCGGTGACACCACCATCGCCGTCATTAATCTTGAGGGCGAGCTGTTCGCCATCGACAATACCTGTTCGCACGAGGCGTTTCCCATGCTGGGCTGCGGCCTGCCGCTCGAGCAGATGATAGAAGGCCATCAGATCATCTGCCCGCGGCATGGCGCCCGTTTCGATATCCGCAGCGGGGCCGCCCTCAGCCCGCCTGCCTATGACCCGGTGGCCCGTTACCCGATCCGGGTCGAATATGGCCTGGTCCAGGTCTGGCCCGAGAAAATCGGGGAGAATACCACCGACCTGCCGGCCTGAAGCCGCCAGCACCCGGTTGTCTCTCCCCGGTGAATGCGTATAATCGCGCAGCAACAGATCTGTGCTGGATCATATTGATTTCTTTTGGATTCCGGAGCCCTGACATGGCCATAGAACGCACCCTCTCCATCATCAAGCCGGACGCCGTGGGGAGAAATGTCATTGGTGGCATTTACCAAATGTTCGAGGAGCACTCTCTAGTTATTGTCGCAGCAAAGATGAAGCACCTGACCCGGAAAGAAGCGGAAGAACTCTATGCCGTGCACAAGGGGCTTAATTTCTACGAGGATCTTATCGAATTCATGACCTCCGGTCCGGTCATGGTCCAGATCCTTGAGGGGGAATCCGCGATCGAGCGTTACCGCAAGCTCATGGGCGCGACCAAACCGGAAGATGCCAATGTCGGCACCATTCGTGACCGCTTTGCCGTCAACAACCCGAATACCCGTGTTCAGGAAAACGCGGTGCACGGGTCCGACAGTCCGGAGACGGCGGAGCGCGAGATCCGCTTCTTCTTTGATGACAGTGAAATCTTTCCCCGTACCCGCTGATTAACATGTCTGATCCCGTCAACTTGCTGAACCTGGATCGCCGGTCCATGGAATCCTTTTTCGTCGCTATGGGTGAAAAACCCTTCCGCGCGACGCAGATGGTCAAATGGATCCATCAGCAGGGCGTTATCAATTTCGATGACATGACCAACCTCAGCAAACCGCTGCGCAGTCACCTGCCGCAACAGGCCGAAATCCGCCTGCCGTCCATTACCGAAACGCAGGTCTCCGCCGATGGTACCCGCAAATGGCTGATACGGGTGGATGATGCCGGCAACTGCGTCGAGACTGTTTTCATTCCGGAAGACAACCGCGGGACCCTGTGCATTTCATCACAGGTCGGTTGCCCGCTGGATTGTCAGTTCTGTTCAACAGCGAAACAGGGTTTCAACCGCAACCTCGGAACCTCGGAGATCATCGCGCAACTGTGGCTAGCCATGGATCAGCTTGACCAGTTTCGCGATAACCGCCACCAGATCACCAACGTCGTCATGATGGGCATGGGGGAGCCGATGTTGAATTTGGATAACGTTCTGCCCGCCCTGCGGCTCATGACCGATGACCAGGCCTATGGGCTGGCCAAACGCCGGGTTACCGTCAGCACCGCGGGCGTCGTCCCGGGAATCGACAAGCTTTCGCAGGAATGCGATGTCGCGCTGGCCGTGTCACTGCACGCCGCGGATGATGAACTGAGAGATCGCATCGTGCCGATCAACCGCAAGTACCCGCTGGCCGAGCTATTGGCAGCGTGCAGGCGTTATGCCAAGATACGCGGTGGAGATTCCATTACATTTGAATACGTCATGTTAAACGGGGTGAATGACAGTCCGTCCGATGCCAGGCAACTTGCAAAGCTGCTGTCTGACCTTCCCGCGAAGATCAACCTGATCCCGTTCAATCCCTTTCCCGGCGCCGGTTTCACCTGCAGCCACCGAGCCCGGATCGACGACTTCCGCAACCTGCTGGTCCGTGCCGGTATCGTCACCACGACCCGCAAGACCCGCGGTGACGATATTGCCGCTGCCTGCGGTCAACTGGTCGGCTTGGTACAGGCCCGGGGCCGCCGGCATCAGACAGCGCGCAGGGTGACCCATTGAAAAGCTCCGGTTTCTTACTGCTGCTGGGGCTGCTGTTATGCAGCGCCTGCACGCCGGTAACGACGCGGCCCGGTGTTACACGAACCGATCACTCCACCAACGATGTCGCCCTCGCCAACCTGCGCCTGGGCACGGCCTACATGGAACAGCGCAATTATGAAAAGGCGCTGGAGAAACTTGAAAAAGCACTTGATGCGGACCCCCGTTACTACGCTACCCTGAACGTACTCGGTATCCTGCATCAACGCATGGGCCAGTTCGAAAAAGCCGAGGATTATTTCAAGCGGGCCTTGAATATCTATCCTGATGAATCCACCACGCTGAACAACTACGGGCAGTTTCTCTGTGCCACGGGCCGGCTGGATGAGTCCGAGGAAATCTTCATCCGCGCGGCGGAAAACCCCCTGTATAACTCTCCGGAAATCGCCTACACCAATGCCGGCATCTGCACGCTGAAAAACAACCAGCAGGATCAGGCCGAGGAATATTTCCGCAAGGCACTGGAAAAAAATCCGGTGATATCACTGGCGCTGATCAAGATGTCCGAAATCAGTTTCAACAAGGGCAACGCACTGTCAGCCCGCGGCTACCTGCAGCGTTTCAGCGCCACGACTTCGCATAATGCCGCCACGCTCTGGCTCGGCATACAGATCGAACGGGCGCTCGGCGACCGGGACGCGGTCGCCAGTTATGCCTTACAGTTGCGTAACAACTTTCCAGACAGCCAGGAAGCCCGCCTCCTGAAAGAATCGACCCTGTAGACATGAGCGAAGACGTCGACAGCAGCCAGCCCGTGCAAAACCTTGGTGAGCGGATTCGCTCTGCGCGTGAAGCCAAAAAGCTGAGCCAGGAAGATCTCGCCACCCTCTTGCACCTGCAGATCAATATCATACAGGCACTGGAAGATAACCGGTTTGAACAACTGGCGGCGCCCACCTATGTCAAGGGTTATATCCGTAACGTGGCGCGCACGATCGACCTCGACGGCGATGAACTTGTCACCCTCTATGAAACCGGCACACCTGTCAGCAAGGGCCCGGAAATTCTTCCCCGGGTCTCCAAGCCCGCACAATTCAGCAGCACCGACAAACCCGTCAAGATCATGACCTACCTGATCTCCCTGGGCCTGGTATTGTTATTGCTGATCTGGTGGCAAAGCGAGTTTATCGTTAATGGCTCCGGTTCCGGCAGCGGTCCCGATGCCAGCAGCGCCGACGGTCCCTATCCCGGTGGTTTCAACTACAGTTACGACATCGTTATACACCCGCAGGGCCCTTTTTACCGTGCCCCGGACAGTAACGTCAGCGACGAG
>JBFGPT010000003.1:0-19420 GCA_041564575.1 Gammaproteobacteria bacterium
CCCTTTGGCCTGCGCGCCTACCTGCGCACCAACCTGGGCGCGATGTGGGTGGACCAGTTCCGGGCGTTGCCGCCGTCCGAACGTTTCTTCGCCGGCGGCGATAACAGCATCCGCGGTTACGACTTCCAGGATCTCGGACCCGTCAACCGGGCCGGTGATGTCATCGGCGGCAGCTATCTCGGGGTCATCAGTTTCGAACTGGAAAAATACCTGTATGGCAACTGGGGTGTGGCCGGTTTCGTCGACACGGGTAACGCCTTTGGCGGACCCGGCAGCAACACCGGGCTGAAAACCGGTGCCGGCATCGGCCTGCGCTGGCGATCACCCGTCGGACCCGTACGCATTGACCTGGCCCACCCGCTCGACGACGAGGATACCCTGGTGCGCGTGCATATCAGGATCGGACCGGATATTTGATGATCAAGCGACTGTTCAAATTTCTGCTCTTCATCCTCTGCCTTGGCCTGGCGCTGTCCGTGTTGATGGCCGGCCTGCTCGCCACGGAACGCGGCTCACGCTGGTTCGTGCACTGGATGATCGACTATCACGATATCCCGCTGACCATCGAGCAGGTATCCGGCAGTATATTAAATGAAAGCACTTACGCGGGTGTCGACTACCGCGACAAGACGGGTCTTCAAATCAGCGCAGAGCGCATCGGCCTGACCTGGACCCCCCGCGATCTGCTGCGACTCCGGCTGACCATCGACCGGATTGAAACCGATGGGCTGGCTGTCAGGCCGGCCACGGGCGATGACTCCGGTCCCGGTATCCCCTGGCTGGCATTGCCGGACCTGCCCGTTCCGATCGATATCCGGCAAATGCGTTTTTTAAATTCGCAATTACTGGACGCTGAACAGGGACTGGCGATCGAACGGGTGGTGGGGAACGCGCGGATGCATGCTGACGGACTGTCCCTGCACATCGCGAGCGTTGAGGCTTACGCACAACAATTCAGCGGTGACCTCAAGGTCACCGCGGGGCCGGCCCCTGAATTCCACATGAACGCCGAGTGGCGCGGGACAGCGGCCGGCGAGCCGGGGCAAGGGCTGTTGCGTCTGCAAGGCCCGCAACAGGATCTCGCGGTCAAGCTGGATATCGACTCTATAATAAGGTTGCGCTCGCACGGTCGCCTGGACCTGACGGCGTTCCCCGTGCAACTGGCATTTGAGGGCGAGGCCGATGGTGAGTTGCCTGCCGCTGCCCGGGAATATCTGCAACTGGCGGATGCGTTGCGTTTTCGAATCGAGGGCAACTCGGAGTTTTTCGAAAGCGGTTTCAACACCCGCCTGCAAACCGCAGATGGCGTTGGCCTGGATTTCGCGGTGAATGCCGACGTGGCGCTGCCCGGCCCCTCTTCCGAAGGGATCAACACGACCTTTGAATGGCAACTGGAACCGGAGTCCGGCGCGGCTTTCCCGGCAATCTCCGGGCACGGCGATGTCGAGTACCTGGATGACGTCCTGTCCTTCGACCATGCCACGGCGTTGCCCTATGCAACGACACTGGCCGGCAAGCTACGGACCGGGGATGAAGTGACGCTCGATGCACGCCTGGACTGGGAAGCGCTGCGCTTCGGTATACAGCAGGGCACCGACTTGTTGAGCCCGTCCGGCAATATCCGGGCAACGGGTCGGCTCGAGACCCTGGCGGTCAGCGCCGCGGCGCGCGTGACAACGTTACCGTCCGATCATGACGGTGCCCTGCCAGAGTCACACCCGTATTACAGGGGTGGCATGGAGGGTGAGGTCAATGCTACCGGAGGTCGGCCGCTGGCCGAACTCGCGGGAACACTGGAAGGCCCCGTGCCCGTGTGGTTACAAGACACGCTGCGCGAGGTTCAGACCATCGATTTCAACCTCGATCTCGGTGAACAAGCGGCACGTTTCAACCTGACCGGCGCGGCGCGAACCGTGGCCGGTAATGCTTACGCACTGGTATTCGACAGCTCGGCCATCCTGCCCACCGCCGATCGCGATGCCCTGAGTGCGGATTTCAACTGGTCCGTTCGACCGACGGACAATAGCGATCGCAATGGTGCGGACGGCCGCGGCACGCTCAGCTACCAGCAGGATCATTTGCAATTGCAACATCACTTGCACGCGCCGTTTCCGTCCGAACTGGATGCAACACTTGACCTTGCCGAGGGCACGGCGGGCAGCCTGGTACTGGATCTTGACTGGCAGGACCTGGAATTAAGCCTCGACGATACTGAACCCTGGCGCAGCGCACACGGACAGGTTCATGCCGAAGGCCCGCTCGATGCCCTGACGCTGGACCTGCAGGCCCGGATAGATTCCGGTCCGCTGGGTCCCGCGCGGGTCAAGGCAGCGGCCCGCTGGACGGACCCGCTGCTCGCGCTTGACCGCATCGCGATCGAACTGCTCGACGGCGAGCTGCTCGCCAGCGGCCAGATCAATATCGATGCAATACCACGCGGACAGCTCGAGGCCAGGGCGACAAAGATCAATCTCGGTGTCATAAACCCGGACTTCGACAGTCGCATAGAAGCCACGGCCCGGGTCGATTTTTCCTACGAAGACGACAGCGTCTACGGAGAACTCCAGGTTCCGGCCTTAACCGGGCAATGGCGCGGCCATACCCTGCAGGGCAAGGCGCTTGCCAGTCGTAATGCCGAACGCTTGCGGATCGAAGCGCTGCACCTGGTCTCGGGCGAAAACCGCATCGACATGCAGCTGAGCGTTGACCAGTCCCTGTCCGGGGCGATGGATGTATCCCTGACCGACCTGTCGGTATTTTCTTCCGAACTGGCCGGTGTTATGCAGGGCCGCGTCAACATCGGCGGCACGCCCGCCAATCCGCAACTTCAGGGCGATTTCAGCGCCAGTGATATTTATGCCTACGGGCTCAGGATGGCGTCCCTGACCTCCGGTTCGAACATCGACCTCGGCAAGCAGCGCCATTCCACGCTCAGCCTGAAGGCCACTACCCTGCAGTACGATGAACTGCTTCTGGACAGTCTCGCAATCGAGGGACAGGGCCTGACCGAGGCGCACAGCGTGGACATCGAAGCCACGGGCAAGGATCTGCAACTGGCGGCCAGGCTGAGCGGAAATTATGACGCCAGAAACTGGTTGGGTTCACTGGAAGCGCTGGACCTTGCGGCAAAGCATATCGGCGCATGGCAACTCGCCCGCCCTGCCAGGATCGACTGGACCGGCGCAAGCAGCAAGATCAGCCTGCAACAGGCCTGTCTGCAACAGGATGATGCCAGCATTTGCGTGGCGGCCAGCAGTGTTGCGCTGGAACAGCTTGATGTCGGGCTGGCGCTCAACCGCGTGCCTATGGCGGTGGCCAATCCCTGGTTGCCGCAAACCATGAACCTCACGGGCACGATTTCGGGGGATGTCAGCATTGAAGAGGCACGCGCCGGCTGGCAAACACAAGCGCAGCTTGAGGGCGCGGACACCCGCATCCGCGCCGGCTACGACGACAAGGCAGAGACCCTGGACGTACCGCAAGTTTCAATCAAGGCCTCGACCAATGCGGCAAAAAGCGAATGGCATGTGCAACTGGCCTCACCGGGCTATTTCGAATTGTTACTAAACGGCCAGATCGAACACACCGGCCAGCGTTTGCTGTCCGCTACGGCGCTGCTCGGCTTGCAACAACTGGAGTGGCTGGCACATGTCGAACCGGCATTGACCGGCTCCAGCGGTGAGTTCAAGGCAGACCTGGCCCTGTCCGGCAGTCTCGACACACCAACCGTCAAGGGACAATTCGCGTTAAGCAGGGGCCAGTTGAGCGTGTTGCCTATCGGCCTGGTGCTCGATCGGATCGATGGCGAATTCCTGTCCGGTGATGGCTACCGGGAATTGTTGTTCACATCAGTGCTGGGCAGGGAAGGCAAGTCTCTGTCACTGGCAGGGGATATCGTTTTGGAGAGTGGGCAGGGTTTCCCCTACCGGATGCAAATCACGGGTGATGATTTTCCCCTGGTCAGAACGGCAGACATTACCCTGGATATCTCGCCGACGCTTAAACTGCATGGCAGCACGAAACTGCACACCCTGCGCGGCGATCTCGCCATTCCGCTGCTGCAGATGCTGGTCAGCAGTCTGCCGGAAGATTCAGTCACGATTTCACCCGACACGGTCATTATCCAGTCGCGCCAGCCCGGCGCGGTAACGATCGCAAACGGTGACCCTGGCAGCGATTTCATCCGCAGGCAACTGGATATCGATGTCCGGATCAGCATTGGTCCGGAGATACTGATCCAGGGCTTCGGGCTCACGACCGGCGTGGTCGGGGATATCAAGGTTGTCAAACCGGTGGATGTCTACCAGCCACGTGGCGAGGGTCTGCTGAACCTGACACAGGGCAGCTACCGGGCCTACGGCCAGAATCTGGTCATTGACCAGGGCCAGTTGCAATTTGCCGGCCCGATCGACAATCCCGGTATCAACATCCGCGCCTACCGGCCCAATCTCAAGGTGCGCCCCGGGGTCAATGTCACCGGCAGCGTGCGCCAGCCGAAACTGTCACTGTATTCAGAACCGGCGCAGTCGGACGCCGATACCCTGGCGTACCTGGTCACCGGACGGCCCATGACCGGTGTCTCCAGCGGCGAGGCCAGTCTTCTGAGCCAGGCGGCGCTCAGCCTGGCCGCCGAGGAATCTTCCATCCTGGCAAACGAGATCGAGAGCGCCTTCAGCCTGGACGAGTTCGCCGTTGGTGCGGGTGACACGCTGGATTCCGCATCTGTCAGCGCGGGTAAAAAACTGACGCCGAATCTGTCGGTACGCTCATCCTTCAACCCCTTTAACCAGCTCTGGTCCTTTCTGATGAATTACCGCCTGACCGATCACTGGAGCGTACAGACGGAAAGCGGTGCGACCCAGGGCGCCGATATCATCTATTCGATAGAGACCAGTTCCTTTGCCGATCTGTTCAGAAAGATCTGGAGTTTCTGATACATTATTGTCAATTACGCAATGACCTAACAGACAAGTTGATTTGTTGATCTAATGGTGACGGAATCCCTGAATGCCGTCCTCGGCGGTCTCGGACTGTTCCTGGTCGGCATGTGGTTGATGAGTGACGGGCTGAAGCTGGCGGCGGGCAATACCCTGCGTGACCTGTTGCATTCCTGGACCTATACGCGCGTGCGCGCGCTCGGTACCGGTTTCATGATCACCGGACTGGTGCAATCATCCAGCGCCGTGACCGTGGCCACGATCGGCTTTGCCAATGCTGGCCTGCTGAACCTGGAGCAAGCTATCTGGGTGATCTTCGGCAGCAATGTCGGCACCACCATGACCGGCTGGATCGTGGCCTTGATCGGTTTCAAGGTGAATATCGAATTCCTCGCCCTGCCATTGATCGGCATCGGTATGCTGATCCGCCTGACCGGCAAAAAGTCACGCCGCGCGGCCATGGGCCAGGCCCTGACCGGTTTTGGCCTGTTCTTCCTCGGGATCTCTGTACTCAAGGACGGTTTTATCGGCCAGTTCTCTGATTACACCCTGCCCGGTATCGAGGATGCGGGCCTGCATTTCATGTTGCTGTACATGTTGCTCGGCGTATTGCTGACCACCCTCATGCAGTCATCCAGTGCCGCCATGGTCATCACACTGGGCGCGGCCGAGAGCGGCGTGATCACGTTAAGTTCGGCGGCCGCCGTGGTCATCGGCGCCAATCTCGGCACCACCACCACGGCCATCCTGTCGGTCTGGGGTGCGACCGCGACCGCCAAACGCGTCGCGGCCAGTCATGTATTGTTCAACCTGATCACGGCCAGCATCGCCATCCTTATCATTACGCCCTTGCTGGCCCTGGTGGCCTTCGCCCAGGACCTCATGCAATTGTCGCAGGCCCCGGCCGTCACACTGGCCCTGTTTCACACGGCTTTCAATATTCTCGGCGTAATCGTCATGTGGCCCATAGCCGACCGTGTCGTGCAAATGCTGGAGCACCGGTTTGTTTCTATTCACGAGATCACCAGCCGCCCGATGTACCTGGACGATACCTCGCTGCAGGTACCCGCCGTTGCCGTTGAGGCTCTGTTGAAAGAACTGGATCGGGTCAAACAGATGGCCCTGCAAAAATCCGAGCATACCGTCAGCCTGGAGATTGCCACGGCAGACACCGGGTCCGCTGACACGGAAGCATTGATCACGCACATCGGTAACTACGTATCCAAGCTGAGCCAGATGGATCTGCCCGATGCCATCGCCGGCGCCCTGCCGGATATCATCCACATCGCGCAGCAATACAACCTGATCGAGGATATCTGCAATGATTACGCCGAATTACAGGACAAGGTCCAGTTGAATGATGAAGACCTGCTGCAACAGGTCAATGAGTACAAGCACCTGGTAGCGCAGTTGCTGTTGTTGATCGAGAACCTGGAGGATGAAACAAACGTTAATCAACTCGACGAGAAGTTGCGCGCCGTGGAGGACGAATACGACACACTCAAGTACCGTATCCTGAAGGGCGGCAGCGAGGGCAAACTGAGCATGGTCAGTGTCGATGCTCTGGTGCAACAGACAGGCCTGTTACGGCGCATGTGCCGCCAGTGGGCCAAGGCCATGCGGCGAATGCAGGCCGTTACCGACGTCACCCTAAAAGAAAAGTCTTCGGAAAAGAAATAAGGCGGCTGCCGCGCTCAGCCAACGGCGCCGGTCTTTTCCAGCACGACGAAGCTGAAGTCGTGCTCATTGCCGGCGTCCGCGCGGAAATCCTCACGCCGGATTTCTGTCCAGGTAGAGCGGTCAAATTCCGGGAACCAGGTATCCCCCTGGCACTCCGCGTGCACTTCGGTCAGGTACATGCGATCGGCAAGATCAAGCGTCTGCCGATAGAGATCCGCACCACCCATGATCATGATCTCATCCGCATCCCGGCAATGTGCCAGGACCTCGTCGAGACGGGTAAACACGGTACATCCCCGGGCGCTGAACGCGGGATCACGGGTGAGAATAATATTTTCCCTGCCCGGCAATGGCCGGTTGATGGTCTGGTGCGTCTTTCTCCCCATGACAATGGGTTTACCCATGGTGATTTCCCTGAAATGTTTCAGGTCGGAAGACAGGCGCCACGGCAGGCTGCTGCCCTGTCCGATCAGCCTGTTTCGGTCCATGGCTACGATCAGGGACAGTCTCACGGAACCATTCTCACTGCGCGGGGAAACACAATCAGCTATACGGCTATCGGCGCCTTGATGGCCGGATGCGACTGGTAATCGACCAGTTCAAAATCATCGAAACTGAAGGAAAAGATATCCCTCACCCCGGGATTGATCCGCATGCGCGGCAACGGCAGCGGTTCCCGTGACAGCTGTTCTTCCACCTGGTCCATGTGGTTGAGATACAGGTGCGCATCGCCGAAGGTATGCACAAATTCGCCGGCATTCAGTCCGGTCACCTGTGCCATCATCATCAATAGTAAAGAATACGAGGCGATATTGAAGGGTACGCCGAGGAAAATGTCGGCGCTGCGCTGGTAAAGCTGGCAGGACAGTTTGCCATCAGCGACATAAAACTGGAAAAAGGCGTGACAGGGCATCAGTGCCATCTTGTCCAGTTCGCCAACGTTCCAGGCGCTGACGATCAGGCGGCGGGAATCGGGATCGGTCTTTATTTGTTCTATCACCTGGCTGATCTGGTCGATGGTCCGTCCGTCCGCGGTATGCCAGGAACGCCACTGGGCGCCGTAGACCGGACCCAGGTCGCCGTTTTTATCGGCCCATTCGTCCCAGATACTGACACCGTTGTCCTTCAGGTAACGGATATTGGTCTCACCTTGCAGAAACCACAGCAACTCGTGGATGATGGATTTCAGGTGCAGTTTCTTGGTGGTCAGCAGGGGGAACTTTTCGCTGATATCAAACCGCATCTGGTAACCGAACACGCTTATAGTGCCGGTGCCGGTGCGGTCTTCTTTCCTGACGCCGTGCATTTTCACGTGGCGCATCAAATCGAGGTATTGTTCCATCAGAAGTACGTTTCAGAGTTTTTATTCGAAATTTCGCGCTTGCCGTTCCATGTGTTGCAGCAGTCCGTCGATACCGCCGTTTTTGATAATCGCCGCGTATTCGCGGTTATAGTTCTGCACCAGGCTCAGGTTCTCGACCAGAAAATCGTAGGCCAGCCATTCCACCCCGTTGTATTTCATGCGATAGGTCACCGGTATCACGACCTCGTTGTTTTCCCGTTCTATCACCGTGTCGACGGTGGCGTGATTCATCTGGTCATAGCTGGTGGAGATGTATTTCACGCGTTCACCGGAATACTGCCTGACGCGTACCCAGTAATCATTCAGCAGGTTCTGTTCAAACAGGTTGATGAAGTGAATCTTTTGCTGGTCTGTCGCCTGTTTCCAGTACACCGCGAGCACGCGGCGCGACATTTCGACGAAATCGATATGTTTCCCGACCAGGCCGTAAACCACGAAACGCTTGTGTTTCAGCTCCATGTCTGGATTATCCAGCACCTGCAGGACGTTGTTGACGACATCACGGACGATGCGGTCAGGACCGGGCGCGGTATCCTCCGCCCGCACTTGCCAGGGAAATACCAGCAGCGCCAGGAACAGTGTATAAAACAGCAATCGTCGATTCATTGTGTATCAGTCCTCCGTCGGCGCCGATATGCGGCTGCCCCTGTCCCGGTGGGCCAGCCATAACAGTATGAGTCCGGCCAGGCACATGGGCAGTGACAGGATCTGTCCCATCGTGACCCAGCCCAGAGCAAGGTAACCGAGGTGCGCATCCGGTTCGCGCAGAAACTCAACCACAAAGCGGAACGCGCCATACATCAGCAAGAATAACCCCGATACACTCATCAGGGGCCGGGGCCTGGAAGAATACCACCACAATATAATGAACAGTATGACGCCTTCCAGCATAGCCTCGTACAGTTGCGTCGGATGGCGCGCTACGCCCGCCGGGCTCGACTGCGGGAAGACCACGGCCCAGGGGACATCGCTGATCCTGCCCCAGAGTTCACCGTTAATGAAGTTACCGATGCGCCCGGCGCCGAGGCCGATGGGTACCATGGGCGCCACCAGGTCGGTGGCCGCGAAAAAGGATTTGCCAATGGATCGCGTATAGATCCAGATTGCAGCAATGACCCCGACCAGACCGCCATGAAAGGCCATGCCACCCTGCCAGATCTTGATGATGTCGAGTGGGTGGTCCAGGTAATACGGCAGGTTGTAGAATAGCACCGATCCCAGGCGGCCACCGATGATCACGCCAAGCGTGCCGTAAAACACCAGGTCCGCGACCTGGTCGCGGTTCCAGTCATACTGTGGCTGACGGATACGCAGGTTCATCAGGCCCCAGGCCGCGACGATGCCGACGATATAACAGATGCCGTACCAGCGAACCTGCAGCGGACCCACTGAAAAGGCGACGGGATCGATTTCAGGAAATTGCAACATAGACCGGCGGCAGTTTACCACGAAGCGGAAATCGCGCAGGATAGCGTTTCCATGTCAGAACCGGACTATAGCGATGTCTGAAAACAGGCTCAGCCAGGAAACCAGCCCCTACCTGCTGCAGCATGCCGCCAACCCGGTACACTGGTATCCCTGGTCGGAGGAAGCCCTGCAGCGGGCCCGCGCCGAGAACAAGCCGATCCTGTTATCGATCGGTTACTCGGCCTGCCACTGGTGTCATGTCATGGCCCACGAATCCTTTGAAGACGCGGAAACGGCCGGCTTGATGAACGCGTATTTCATCAACATCAAGGTCGACCGCGAGGAACGGCCAGATATCGATCGCATCTACCAGACGGCGCAGCACCTGCTGACCCGCCGCAGCGGCGGCTGGCCGCTGACCATGTTCCTGACCCCGGATGATCATTTACCTTTTTTCGGCGGCACCTATTTCCCGCGGGAATCCCGCCATGGCCTGCCTGGCTTCAAGGACCTGCTGCGCCACATCCACAAGGTCTACCAGGAAGACCCCGACGCCATCCGCGCGCAGAACCGCTCTTTCCTGCAGGCCCTTGAGGGCCTGGACCCCGCACCCGCGGCCACCACGGCGCTGCTGGACCCGGAACCCCTGCACACCGCCATAAGCCAGTTCCAGCAAACCTTCAACCGGCGCAGCGGCGGCTTCGGTGGTGCGCCGAAATTTCCGCAGCCCGTCAACCTGGAATTCCTCCTGAGCTATGCCTTCTCCAGGCTCGAGGGCCTGCCATCCCGAGACGCGGCGGCGGATCTGGCCCTGTACACACTGGAGCAGATGGCGCGCGGAGGTATCTATGACCATGTCGGCGGCGGCTTTGCCCGCTATGCCGTCGACGATGACTGGATGATCCCGCACTTTGAAAAGATGCTGTATGACAACGGTCCGCTGCTGGGTCTCTATACGCAGGCCTGGCAAATTACCGGCAACCCGCTGTTTCGCGATACCGCCCTGGAAACGGCCGGCTGGGTCATGCGCGAGATGCAGTCTGCGGACGGCGGCTATTACTCCTCGCTGGACGCCGACAGCGAGGGCGAGGAGGGCAAATTCTACGTCTGGGATCGCGAGGAAATCCGTGCGCTGTTGCCGGATGCGGAATTCGGCATCTTCGCCGACCACTATGGCCTGAACGGTCGCGCGAACTTCGAGGGCCGCTGGCACCTGTACGAACGCCAACCCCTGGAAGAGACGGCCCGGCAGCATGCCATGGCGCCGGACGCGTGCGAGGCCCTGCTGAACTCGGCGCGCGACAAGTTATATGCCGTGCGTGACGCGCGGGTCCATCCAGGGCGCGATGACAAGATACTGACCTCCTGGAACGCCCTGATGATCCAAGGCATGGCCCTTGCAGCCGGGGTTTTCGCCAAGGACGAGTTGTTAACCTCGGCAAGCGCGGCCCTGGACTTCGTCCATGAACGGCTCTGGGTCGATGGCCGCCTGCTCGCCACCTGCAAGGATGACCGGGCCCATCTGAATGCCTACCTCGATGATCACGCCTGCCTGATCGAGGCCATCCTGACCCTGTTGCAGGTACGCTGGAACGGTGCCTGGTTGGAATTCGCCATCGAGTTGGCGGAGGTGTTACTGCAACACTTCGCCGACGACAAAGCCGGCGGCTTTTATTTCACGGCCCATGATCATGAGAAACTCATCCAGCGCAACAAGCCCCTGATGGACGAGACCCTGCCGGCCGGCAACGGTGTCGCCGCACGCGTCCTGTTGCAGCTCGGCCACTTGCTTGGTGAGCCGCGCTACCTTGAGGCAGCGGAACAGACCCTGAAGTTCGCCTGGCACGGCCTGCTTCAGATCCCCTACGCCCATGGTTCCCTGCTCTGCGCCCTGCTCGACACCCTGGAACCCCCGGCCCAGGTAATCCTCCGGGGTCCGGACAGGGAGTTACGCCAATGGCAGCAGGCCATCGACGCCCTCGGCTACGACCCGCAGCGGCACTGTTACGCTATTCCCGACAGCGAACGCGCACTGCCCGGCCCTCTCGCCATCAGCACGGCGCCCGGGACGGTTACGGCCCGGCTTTGCCACGGGAACCGGTGCCTGGCGCCGATCTCGGAACTGCAAGCACTGCTGGATAACTTGAAAACAGTCAGAGCCGGATGACATAATGTTCGGCCCCAAACAGGGTTGCCGTATGGGGACCGATTCGTAGAGCCAGGACCGAAGGTTTTTTCAGTCCGGTTCAATCAGTTAAGCCGCAGAATCGCTCTGTAACATAATAATAAAATCGGTAGTCCCCGGGATGCGCGGCCAGAATCACTGTGAGACAAGCTTTGAAGCCGTGTCGACGCTGCAACGACAGCTCAGCACACCAAGATAATATTTATAAAAATCAATCATATACATGCGTTAGCCAGAGATGAGGTAGATATTATATGAGTACGAAAAACAAGAAATTGCTGGCCTGGGTCGATGAGATGGTCCAGCTCTGTCAGCCCAAAGACGTCGTCTGGTGCGACGGATCCAAGGAAGAGTATGACCGGATGTGGGACATACTGGTTGAAGGGGGCACCGCGAAACGGCTGAACCCGGAAAAACGCCCCAACAGCTACTATTGCCGGTCGGTACCCGAGGATGTCGCCCGCGTCGAAGACCGAACCTACATTTGCTCGGAAAAAGAAGAAGATGCCGGCCCCACCAATAACTGGTGCGACCCGAAGGAGATGCGCGAGACCCTGAACGGCCTGTTCACCGGCTGCATGAAGGGCCGCACCATGTACGTCATCCCCTTCAGCATGGGGCCGATCGGCTCTCCGATTGCCCATATCGGCGTTGAACTCTCTGATTCGCCCTACGTGGTCACCAATATGCACATCATGACCCGGGTCGGGCAGAAGGTCCTCGATACACTGGGCGCTGACGGCGAGTTCGTACCCTGCATTCACACGGTCGGTGCGCCCCTTGAAGAAGGACAGGCCGACGTGGCCTGGCCCTGCAACACGACCAAGTACATCGTGCATTACCCGGAAACCCGCGAGATCTGGTCGTTCGGTTCCGGCTACGGCGGTAACGCGCTGCTGGGCAAGAAATGTTTCGCCCTGCGCATCGCCTCGGTCCTTGGCCGCGATGAGGGCTGGCTGGCCGAGCACATGCTGATCCTGAAGCTCACCAACCCGGAAGGCAAGGTGAAATACATTGCCGGCGCCTTCCCAAGCGCCTGTGGCAAGACCAACCTGGCCATGTTGGAACCGACCATCCCCGGCTGGAAGGTCGAGGTCATCGGTGACGATATCTGCTGGATGAAATTTGCCGAGGACGGTCAGCTCCACGCCATCAATCCGGAAACCGGTTTCTTCGGCGTCGCCCCCGGCACCAGCATGAAATCCAACCCGAATGCCATGCTGTCGCTGACCGAGAACTCCGTGTTCACCAACGTGGCCGAAACCGATGACGGCGATGTCTGGTGGGAAGAGATGACCGACGAACCGCCGGCACATCTGACCGACTGGAAGGGCAATGACTGGACACCGGATTCCGAGACCCCGGCAGCACACCCGAATGCCCGTTTTACCGCCCCGGCGGCACAATGCCCGGTCATTGCCGAAGAATGGGAAGACCCCAAGGGCGTCCCGATCAGCGCCATCATGTTTGGCGCGCGCCGCGCCAGTGTCGTACCGCTGGCCAATGAAGGCCGGGACTGGAACCACGGCACCTTCCTCGGCACCATCGTCGCCAGTGAAATGACCGCCGCGGCCTTCGGCAAGATCGGCCAGTTGCGCCGTGACCCGATGGCCATGCTGCCCTTCTGTGGTTACAACATGGCCGATTACTGGGGCCATTGGTTGAAGATGGGCCAGACCAAGGGCGCCCAGCTGCCGAAGATCTACTACGTCAACTGGTTCCGCAAAAACGAGGGGGGCAAGTTCATGTGGCCGGGATTCGGCGAAAACAGCCGCGTTCTGAAATGGATCTTTGATCGTTGCGACGGCACAGGTGATGCGATTGATTTCAGTGGCCTGAATGTCGACGAGAACGACAAGGCGCAATTGCTGCGGGTCGATATCGATGGCTGGCTGGAAGAAATACCGTTGATTCGTGAATACTACGAGTCCTTCGGTAATCACCTGCCGCCAAGACTCATGGAAGAACTCGATGACCTCGAAAAACGCCTGCAGGATGCGCAACAGGCCGTCGCCTGAGAATAATTTATAATAATAAAAAGTTGTAACTCGAGCCCGCCGTATGGCGGGCTTTTTTTTATTTCGTGCTTGCCATCGTGCATCGCGGCCAAACGCGGATTTTTTCCGGAAACCGATTTGTCCTGGGGATTTAAAATTCACTTTTGGCCGAGAATGCCTGCAGGGCGGCACGGGCAAACCAGACAGGCCGGCCCATGAGTGTATCGGTGGTCGATGAGTCGGGGCGCCTGGTGTACTACGCGCGCTCGGACGGCACCGGTTTCTTTACCTTTGACACCTCACGCGCCAAGGCCATGGAGATCACCGATAACAAGGACGCCAATCCCCTGCTCTGGTATTCCCTGCCCAGCCCCGGCGGTTTGCCTATAAAAAAAGACGGGCGTGTGATTGGCGCAAATGGCATTGGTGGCGGCAGTCCGCAGGAAGATCATGATTGTGCCCTGGCCGGGGCCACGGTGATGCACTAGCCGTTCCGGGCATGGTCAGAAACTGCGCTTGAAATCTTTCTCGTAGCGACTGCGGAATTCTTCTATCTTGAAGTGGTGATTTTGCGTGCCGTTCGACTCGATCTTGATTGCACCCATCAGGGAGGCAATGCGGCCGGTGGTTTCCCAGTCAAGCTCGTTTAACAGGCCATACAGCAGGCCGGCCCGGTAGGCATCGCCACAACCGGTCGGATCGACCATGGCGGCAGGTTTTGCGGTCGGAATTTCCATGTCGCCTTCGCGGGTATAGATCAGTGACCCGGCCCCGCCACGCGTGACGATCAGGGCTTGCAGTCGTTCCTTCATATCCTCCACCGTGTAACCGGTGCGGTCTTTCAGTAACTGCCACTCGTAATCGTTCAGGGTTACCCAGTCCGCCTGCTCGATGAAGGTCTTGAGCTCCTCGCCATTAAACATGGGCATACCCTGCCCGGGATCGAAAATAAACGGGATGCCGGCCTCGGTGAACTGCAGGGCGTGTTCGATCATGCCTTCGCGACCGTCGGGGGAGATAATACCGAGCTTGATGCCATCGGCGGCGGCAACCTGGTTGATATGCGCCGATCCCATGGCGCCGGGATGGAACGCCGTGATCTGGTTGTCATCCATGTCGGTGGTGATAAAGGCCTGGGCGGTGAAACTGTTGTCGATCACGGTAACGTAATCACGACTGATACCATTACGGTCCATCCAGCGGCCATAGGGCTCAAAGTCCATGCCCACGGTGCCCATGGGCACCGGTTCCCCGCCAAGCAGCTTGAGATTGTAGGCGATATTGCCTGCGCAACCGCCAAACTCGCGGCGCATTTCCGGCACCATGAATGACACATTCAGCATGTGCACCTTGTCCGGCAGGATATGGTTCTTGAACCGGTCGGGGAAAACCATGATGTTGTCATAGGCAAAGGAACCACAGATCAAGGCAGACATCGTCAGACTCCAGTGTTGTTATTGTCGAACCACGGACTTATCCGCCCGGGCGGGCGGAACCTTTGTGCGGCATTATACAGGCTTTGCGGCTTTATGCCGTGGTCAGCCAGGCGACGTACTGTGACACGAAGGTTGCCGGGTTTTCCCGTTCGAAATCATGCCAGAGGTCCAGATCCAACGCCGAACCCGGCGCCGGATGATGCCGACTGAATTCGTTCATGGCCCGTGTATCCGGAAACTCGAAACCCAGAAAGCGGAGTTCCAGGGCCCGCACGGCATTTTTTATAAACGGGATGTCCAGTTGATGTTCGTTAATATGAAACATCAGATCCCGGCATTCGGACAGGCTGTAGAAATCGGGAGAATCGCGCAGTACGTGCGCGGGATGGTCCGGCGACAGCGCCAGTATCTCCTGCCTGCA
Organism: Gammaproteobacteria bacterium; assembly: GCA_041564575.1. GTDB lineage: Bacteria > Pseudomonadota > Gammaproteobacteria > Eutrophobiales > Eutrophobiaceae > UBA4486. The sequence goes on from JBFGPT010000003.1 coordinate 15,427, forward strand.
GCGCCGTATGTCATCCGCTTCGGAGCCATAGTTGCGGCTGGTGATAAACTCACGGGCCGCCCGTACCGGACCGCGTGCGAGATAACTGTACAAGCCGATGCGCATGATCCCCCCTGGCCGGAGTTTCTTGCGCAGGCAGTGCCAGCCCTCGAGCGGGTCGCGCATGTGGTGTAGCACACCGAAGCTCTCGATGAAATCAAACTCACCCGGCAGGGCCTCAAGGTCGAGGATATCGCCCCGGTAATAACGGATTCGATCCAGCCCGGCCGCGCGGCTCTTGCGCAATGCATAGGCAAGGCTGGCCAGGCTCAGGTCCAGGCCGGTAATACGCGCGGCAGGCAGGCGGCGGGCGTTGCGAATCGTCTGCAGGCCGGTGCCGCAACCGGCCACCAGAACATCGACCGCACCAACGTCGCGCCGTACGGTTTCCATGGCCCGGGGAAACAGGCCGGTGAGGTAATCGAACAGACTGCCGGATGGTGGATGATCGGCCTGGAACCAGCGTGGATAGGGATTTTCCTCGTATTGCTGCCGCACGCGCCCCGAGGTTGCGTCACCGCCCCCGGAAAGCGACGGGATCTGCTTGCGCAGATCTTCCTCCTGAAGCGGTTCCGTGATCTGTATGCGTACCAGGTTTCCGATCCCGGCATCGATATTCACGATCGTGTCCCGCAGTTGCCGCACACGGGGATGTCGGTACAACGGCCGGTAACAGGCGTAAACCAGCAGTGCCGTCACATCAAAGTCGGTTGCGTTCAACTGCCGGCACAGTTCCTGGTCCAGTTGATCCAGCAGGTGCCGTTCACTGTCACGCTCTGCAAAAACATATTCATTATAAAAACACTGGCAGGCCAGGGCCTGTAACAGGCGGGCCGGAACCTGTACATCGCAAGCCGGCCTGCTCACCCGGGCCAGCAGTTCCTGACGCAGGCGCGTCAATACGAATTCCAGGTCGGGGTTACAGACCTGCTCCCTTTCCATGTAGACCAGTAACAGCTCGTTTGACAGGGCCTCGAGATCGGCATCGTCAAGGGGGTCCGACTCGCCCGCAATCCTGAGCCTGCGCAACACCTCGCCGACCGGGCTGTGTTCGACAAGGTACAGGCCGACCGCCTGTCCCAGGGTACCGCCGTCGACGCGGTCCAGTTTCAGGCACCGCAGCAGATCCTGCTCCAGTACCGGATCGGATTCGGCCAGGCGCGTTTGTCCAAGACAGGCGGACAGGTCCGTCAGGAACAATGTGTTGTCCGGCGCCAGGACGACGGCCTGCCGCAAGGCTGGCAATGCCCGGGCGAGTTCCCCGGTTTTCATATACAGGCGCCCCAGGTTATGCCAGGCACCGGCAAAGCGCGGATCGATTTCAATGGTGCGCTGAAAATATTGTTCGGCCTGATCCAATTCATCTTGCAACAGGCAAATGCTGCCGAGGTTATTGTGCGCTTCGGGGATATCCGCGCGGATTTCCAGCGACCGGATATAGGCATTTCTCGCGCCATCCAGGTCCGCCAGCCGGCGTAAACAGACACCGAGATTGATCCATGCCTCCAGCATTTGACCATCGTGTGCCAGTGCCTTGTGGTACTGATCGACGGCCGCCGTCAGATCTCCCTGCAAGCGCAAGACATTGGCAAGCTGACAAACAAACCGGGCGTTCTTCGGATCCTTCGCCAGCGCACTGCGGATCTGCCGGGTAGCCTCGGTATACTCCGCTCCCTGGCATGCGATCAGGCTGAGAAAATAGCCGGGGTCCGGCACCTCCGGGTAACGCTTTTTCAGCTTCCTGAAATCTGACTTCGCCTCCCTTAACAAACCGGCCTGGAATTTTCCGATAGCGGCCTGAAACTGGACCCGAGGATCGGCCCGTTTGTTTTTCGAGCCTTGCCTCGACGGGATCGGACGGGCGGATTTTTTTCCCATGTTTAAGCTATGATGCCATTGCAGCAAATCTGGAACGCATCATTATCACATGTCGGTTATCGAAATAATATTCAGCGCGAGATTCATAGTCGCCTGTTGCATATACGCCCTGCTCGTTATTTGCGGACTGTACCTGCTGGAGGCAATGCATCACCGCTTGCGGCACCACTTGTTAATGAGCACCTGGGAGATACTCGTTGAACCTTTGTACCGGGCCTTCACGCTGGTGTGTTTCATTTTTATTTCCTACCCGGTTATTTTCGGCATTGGCGACGCACCCGGCATTAATGAGTTGCTGGCGGATAGAGAAAACAGGACCCATCAACTGGTCAACCTGGTCTTCATCAGCAGCCTGCTCCTGCCCATGGTCCCTGTGATCGGCAAGCAGGTGGAGCTGGTTCTGCCAATCCAGGCGATACTCTGTTGCATGATGGTCTTCAACTGGCTGGCCCGGCACCTGGACGTGCGGGACTTCAGTTACTGGCCTGGCCTGAAGGCCGCGCTGGTGATACTGATCCTGTCGTTGATCACGCACTGGTTATCGACCCGGTTCGCGCATCACGCCGGTACCCGGCTCGATAAAAAATTCAATGTGCGCGGATTCGAGCAACTAACCGGCGAATCCATCATTCTGTTCATGCAGGCCCCGGCCATCCTCGTCTACAGTTCGGGCCTGGGCGAACAGCTGATCCTTTAGCATGGGGTAAATGGCTGATCCGACTATCCGGAATCATCCGCCCGCTTTATTTCCGATAACTCACCCGCCACAGCTTGCCGGCACCGTCATCCGAGACCAGCAGGGAACCGTCCGTCATCTGCAGCAATCCGACAGGTCGTCCCCAGACTTCCTTTTTATCCGGCGCCAGCCGCCAGCCGCTGAGAAAATCCTCCGGTCCGGCCGTGGCCCGGCCGTCGTCGAAAGGTACGAACACCACCTTGTAACCCACCCGCAGGGCGCGGTTCCAGGAACCGTGCAAGGCGATAAAGGCGCCGTTTCGGTACTTCTCGGGAAATTGTTGTCCGGTATAAAACAGCAGATCCAGTGCGCCGACATGACTGCCGAGCAACACGGAAGGATACAGGGTCTTGTTCACCCTGTCGGGCGCCACCCCGGCGTGCCGCGGGTCTTCGTGCGGCCCGATGTAGGCGTATGGCCAGCCGTAAAAGCCGCCCTCGCGCACCTCGGTCAGATAATCCGGCACCAGGTCATCGCCGAGGCCGTCGCGCTCGTGCGAGGTGACCCAGAGCCGCCGGCTGAGTGGATGCCAGGCCATGCCGACGCCATTGCGTATCCCGCTGGCAAACAGTTCAAAGCCGCTGCCATCCGGGTTCATGCGGCTGATCGCCGCGCGAATGGCCGGCTCACCGGTATCCACATTGGAGCGTGAACCCACGCTGAGATAGAGTTTGTCCGCCGCATAATCGAACAGGATCGTGCGCGTGATATGTCCCGAGGCATACTCATCCAGCGGAAAAATGTTTTCGGCCTTGCCCACGGTGGCCGTTTTAGCGTCATAGGGATAGCGCCACACGGCACGCGCATCGGCCACGTATAACCACTGCTTGTAGAGGGCGAGCCCGTACGGCAAGGCCAAGTCTTTGATCAGTACTTGCCGCTGCCTGTCCCTGATGACGTAGATAATGCCCGCCTCCATGTCCGACAGCAGGATCTCGCCCTGTTCGCTGTTGATCATGTAACGCGGTGTCATGAACCCGTCCAGGTATTCTTCAACGACAAAACCTTCCGGGACCACGAATTCTGCACCTGCCGGCCTGTCGATGACGTGCGGCGGGTTCACTGCTGACGGGGTATGCCAGGGAGGTGGCAGTTCAGACCAGTTCACGGGCAGCTCTTCACCCGCCCGGGCCCACGGCGTGGTGATCAGGACAAGCGCTGAGAGTATGAAAGACAGGAATCTTTTCACAGCGCCAGTTCCTCCTGTTTTTCGTTTTCGGCTTTTACCTGCCGGGCGCCGGCGCCGAGGACCGGCTTCAGAAATTTGCCGGTATACGAACGCCTGGCCTTGCACACCTGTTCGGGGGTGCCGGTTGCAATGACCTCACCACCCTTGTCACC
>JBFGPT010000004.1:0-17349 GCA_041564575.1 Gammaproteobacteria bacterium
CAAGCCACAGCCGACGGCCAATAACAGCCCGCCCTCGGCCAGCCCGATACCGGTCAGTTGAAACTGGCTGGCATAGAGCCCGGCCAGGGTGTTGATCGGGGATTTCAGAAATTGCAGGCACAGGCTCACCAGCGCCCAGGCCATGAGGCTGCCGGCCAGCCCGAACCAGAAGCCGCTGTAGAGGAAGGGCCGCTGAATAAAGGTATTGGCGCCGCCGAACAGCTTGATGATCTCGATCTCCTGGCGGCGGTTATAGATACCGAGACGAATGGTGTTGCCGATGATCAACAATACTGCGACAGCGAGCAGGGCGGAGAAGATATAAATAACCCGCTCGACGATCTCGATGATCACAAACAGCCGCTGCAGCCATTTTTGATCCAGTATTGCCATATCGACCTCCTCCCGCTCTTTAAGACCTTCCAGGATGCGTTCCGGTGGTTCACCGCCCAGCCGCGGTTCCAGCAGGATCAGGGCAGGCAACGGGTTGTGGTCCAGCGCGTCCAGGGCCTCGGCGAATCCGGACAGGTCACGGTATTCCTGCAACGCCTCGTCGCTGCTGACATAACGCGCGTTGCGGATGTCGGGATGTTCCTGAAATTCCTGTTGCAATCGCCGGGCCTGTGCATCTTCCAGGCCGGCCTGCAGGAAGATCGTGATCTGGGCGCCGCCGTCCCAGCCCTCGGTGACCACGCGGGCATTTTGCAAAAATACGTAAAACCCGGCCGGCAGGGTCAGCGAAATGCCGATAACCGCGATGGTCAGGAAACTGCCAAGCGGATTGCGCAATATCTGTCCAAGACTGGCGATGCAGGCACGTGCATGATCGATACACCAGCTGGCGATCACCTTGCGCCACTGGCTGCCGGGGGGATTGCGCCGGGTCTGCCTAGTCATCAATGGTGTTCCCGGCATGCGTCAGCAGACGGCCGTTGCGCAGGATCAGGATGCGCTTGTTCATCTTGCGGATCATGTCCATGTCATGACTGGCGATGAGGACGGTGACGCCGACCTGGTTGAACTGTTCGAACAGGTGCATGATCTCCAGCGACAGCGCCGGGTCGAGATTGCCGGTCGGCTCATCAGCCAGCAGGATCGCCGGGCGGTGTACCACGGCCCTGGCAATGCCGACGCGCTGTTGTTCCCCGCCGGACAAGGTCACGGGATAGGATCTCTCCTTGTGAATGAGGCCGACCTTGTCGAGCGCGGCGCGTACGCGCTTGCGCACCTCCTCGTGGGCATATCCGCTGATCACCAGCGGCAGGGCGACGTTATCGAATACGGTGCGGTCGTTTAGCAGGCGGTGCTCCTGGAAGGTATAGCCGATATTCCTGCGAAAGATCGGGATTCGGCGGCCCCGTACCCGCTCCAGGTTCTGGCCGTTGACGATGACCTGGCCGCGCGAGTGCCGCTCAATCAGTCCGATCAGCCTGAGCAGGGTAGACTTGCCTGCACCGGAGCGTCCGGCAATAAAGGCCATGGCGCCTTGTTCGATGAACAGGTTCAGCTGCTTGAGCGCATCGTTGCCGCCGGCGTAAGACTTGAATACATTGGTGAAGCGGATCATGACTCACGCGACAGCAGGGCGCTGACAAATTCGCCGGGGACGAACGGGCGCAGGTCCTCGAGTTTTTCGCCCACGCCGATAAAGCGAATCGGGATCCCCAGCTCACTGGCCAGGGCGAAGACGATACCCCCTTTGGCAGTGCCGTCGAGCTTGGTCAGCACGATACCGCTGATGCCGACGGTCTCATGGAACTGCCTGGCCTGGATCAAGGCGTTTTGCCCGGTGGTGGCGTCCAGTACCAGCAGGGTTTCCATGTTCAGGGCCGGATCAAATTTTTTCACGACTCGCACGACCTTGCCGAGTCCCTGCATCAGGTTGTCCTTGGTATGCAGGCGCCCGGCGGTGTCGGCGATGAGGATATCGACATCGCGTGCGCGCGCCGATGTCAGCGCATCAAATATAACGGCCGCCGCATCAGCGCCGCTGGCCTGACTGATAACCGGGACTTCATTGCGCCGGCCCCAGGCCTGCAATTGCTCAATCGCCGCGGCGCGGAAGGTATCGCCGGCCGCCAGCATCAGCGAGGCGCCCTGTTGCAGGAAAATGCCGGACAGCTTGCCGATGGTGGTGGTCTTGCCGACGCCGTTGACGCCCACGGTCAGGATCAGAAATGGCCGCGGGCTGTCCGGCACCTCGAGCGGTTGATAGACCGGCTGCAGCAATTCGATCATGTCTGTCTTCAGGGACTCGATCAGTTCATCGGACGTCCGGATCTGTTTTTGACGCACGCGCTCGCGTATGTCATCCATGATATCGGTGGTGACGCCGATGCCGAGATCGGCGCAGATCAGATGATCCTCGAAGGTATCGAGGACTCCGGGATCCAGCGGCGCCCCGCTGGAAAACATTGATTTCAGTTGCGCGAACAGGCCCTCACGCGTGCGCCGCAGTCCCTGGTCCAGTATGGCCTGGTCGGCATCGGTTTCGGCGGGCGTGCTGGTGGCAGGTTTCTTTTTGAAGCCGAACATTCTTCGTGAGCAGGAAAAGTTGGCTAACTGTATCTCATTCTCTCCTTAACATGAACTCCCCACCGGCGGCCAGTCTAATCAAGCTTCAGACAAACTTATGTATAATCCGGAAACCGTTATTCCAAGGATCCTGTAAATGCCAAGATTAGTAATGATGTTCCTGTGCCTGTGGTCCATGCTACCGGCATTGACGCAGGCAAACGTTCATGAGTTCAGGTTTGACAATGGACTCAAGCTTATCGTCAAGGAAGATCACCGCGCGCCGGTGGTCGTCTCCCAGGTCTGGTACCGCATCGGTTCCAGTTACGAGATACCGGGTACGACCGGCATCTCGCACGCGCTCGAACATATGATGTTCAAGGGCACGGATAAACTCGCGCCCGGCGAATTCTCCCGCATCATCTCTGCCAACGGCGGCAACGAGAATGCCTTTACCGGCCGCGATTACACGGCCTATTTCCAGACGCTGGAACGCAGCCGGCTGCCCATCAGTTTTGAGCTCGAGGCGGACCGCATGCGTAACCTGACCTTGCCGGAAGAAGAGTTTCTCAAGGAGATCGAGGTGGTCAAGGAGGAACGCCGCTTGCGCACGGACGACAAGCCGACCAACTATACCTACGAGGTGGCCATGGCCACGGCCTATCAAACCAGCCCCTATCGTCACCCGGTGATCGGCTGGATGGCGGACCTCGATAATATGAACATCAACGATCTGAAGGACTGGTATCGCCAGTGGTACGCGCCGAACAATGCCATCGTTGTTGTTGTCGGCGATGTCGATCCGCAGGAAGTCTATCAACTGGCAGAAAAGCACTTTGCCCCGCTCAAGCCGGAACAGGTTACCGTTCCGAGCGCGCGACCCGAGGTGGAACAACAGGGCATCAAGCGCATTGTCGTCAAACGTCCGGCCGAGCTGCCCTATCTGTTCATGGGTTACAAGGCGCCGGTATTGCGGCCCGGTCTGGATGATAATGCGGCTGAACTCGAACATGATGCCTACGCCCTGGAGGTGCTGGCCGGCATCCTCGATGGTGGTAACAGCGCGCGCTTTACCAGCCGCCTCATTCGCGGCAGTGAGATCGCTGCCGGTGTCAGCGCCGGCTACAGTCTGGTCAGCAGACTCGATGGCCTGTTCACCATCGCCGGGACCCCGTCCCAGGGCCACGGCGTGGCGGACCTGGAGTCCGCCATTCGCGCCGAGATCGAAGACCTGCAGCAAAACCTGGTCGGGCCGGAAGAACTGGCCCGGGTCAAGGCCCAGGTGGTGTCGGCGGACGTCTACGAGAAAGACTCGATGTTTTACCAGGGCATGATTATCGGCATGTTGGAGACGATCGGGCTCACCTGGCAAATGGCCGACGAGTACGTGGCAAAGGTACAGGCCGTAACCGCCGAGCAGGTGCGTGAGGTCGCCAGAAAATATCTGGTGGATGACAAGCTCACGGTGGCGGAGTTGGATCCGCAACCCATCACCGAGGCGCCGCGCGCGCCGCGCATGGGGGGTCGCCATGCGAACTAGCATGCTAATGGTCCTGGTCCTGTTCGCAGGCAGCGTGACAGCGGCGCCGAATATCCAGGACTGGAACACCAGCAACGGCACCCGGGTGATGCTGGTCGAGGCCCGCGAACTCCCCATGCTGGATCTGCAGGTTATCTTCGATGCCGGTGGCAGCCGGGACGGTGCCCTGTCGGGTCTGGCAGCGTTGACGAATCACCTGCTGGCCGAGGGGGCGGACGGATTGTCCGCTGACGAGATCAGCCTTGCCTTCGAATCCCTCGGCGCCATCTACGGCAGCGAGGCCGGCTATGATGCCGGTACGGTCAGCCTGAGATCCCTGTCAGAACCGGAAAAATTACGGTCCGCACTGGATAATCTGATCCGGGTGCTGGCCAGCCCGGACTTCCCCGAGCAGGCCTTCGAGCGCGAACGCAAACGCATGCTGATCGGCTTGCGATCCAAGAAACAGAATCCGGGCGCCCTGGCGCGGGATGCATTTTTTGCCGCGGTTTTTGGGGATCATCCCTATGCCCTGCCCAATAGCGGCACGGAGGAGTCACTGGACCGGATCCGGCTGGAAGACGTACGCGCCTTTCACGAAACATACTACGTCGCGTCCAACGCCATCATCGCCATGGTCGGTGACGTAGACCGTGGCGCCGCCGAGGCAATCGCGGAGCGCATCAGCGCCGCCTTGCCGGTGGGCCAGACGGCGCCGGCGATCCCCGCGGTTTCTCCGCTGCAAGGTTCGGAACGCGTATACCTGGAACATCCCTCGTTACAAACTCATATCCTCACGGGGCAGCCCGGCATCAAGCGTGGTGACCCGGATTATTTCCCGCTGTATGTCGGCAACCATATCCTGGGCGGCGGTGGTTTCATCTCGCGCCTGTTCGAGGAGATCCGCGAAAAGCGCGGTCTGTCCTATTCCGCCTACAGCTATTTCAGCCCGATGAAGCAGACCGGCCCCTTCATCGCCGGGCTGCAAACCCGGTCGGACCAGGCCGAAGAGGCTATCCAGGTGCTGCATGATAACCTGATACGGTTTATCGAAGACGGACCGACGGCCGCAGAACTGGATGACTCGCGCAAGAACAGCACAGGGGGTGTCCCGCTGCGCATCGACAGTAACGGAGAGATCCTCGCCTACCTGGCCGCCATCGGCGTCTATGACCTGCCGCTGGACTACCTGGATACCTTCAATGACAAGGTTGAGGCGGTAACGGTTGAACAGATCCAGGACGCCTTTCGCCGCCGGCTGTCCCCGGACAAGTTCGTGACCGTGCTGGTCGGCCCCCGGCCCGGGGCGGACGGGGGGCAGGCTGTCCAGTAAGCTCCAGGGTCAGGTCCGCATCATCGCCGGGCAGTGGCGCGGCAGTAAATTGCCCGTCGCCGCGGTCCCCGGACTCAGGCCGACCCCGGATCGTGTCCGGGAAACCCTGTTCAACTGGCTTGGCCGGGATATCGCCGGCGCCGCTTGCCTTGATCTGTATGCCGGCAGCGGCGCGCTGGGCTTCGAGGCCCTGTCCCGCGGCGCCGCAAGCGTAACCTTCATCGACAACAATCCCGCGTTATTACGCGCAATTACGGACTGTGCCGCGAGGCTCGCCGCGCAAGATTACCGGGTTGTCTGCACGGATGCCGGCGCATGGCTCAGGGACACCGATGAACAATTTGACCTGATGTTCCTCGATCCGCCGTTTCACCAGGGATTGATACCGCGGTTGTGTCGTGTGCTTGTCGAAAAAAAATGTTTGAAACCGCGAGGACTGGTTTATATAGAATGTGAACCGGGAACGGATATTCCGGCATGCTTGCAAATGAAAAAACAAAAGACCGCGGGCGAGGTACAATACGGTCTGTATGAAATCGCCGAGGATACGCCGTGATACCAGAACTGTTGCGGGCGGTCGCGCCCCCGGAGTCTGAACCATGCAATTGACCGCCCTCTATCCGGGGACCTTTGATCCGATTACCAATGGCCATCGCGATATCATCGAGCGGGCCACCGCCTTGTTCGACCGCGTCATCGTCGCCGTGGCCGATGTCGGTTCGACCAGCAAATCCACCTGTTTTTCCACCAGCGAGCGCATGGAACTCGTGGCCCGTGTGATCGAGGACCTCGACAGCGTCGAGGTCATCAGTTTCGATCGACTGGTGACCGACGCCGCCCGGGAAAACCATGCCCGTGTAATCGTACGTGGCCTGCGCGCGGTATCCGATTTCGAGTACGAGTTCCAGATGGCGGGTATGAACAGCAAGCTGTACCCGGATGCCGAGACTGTATTCCTGACGCCGGCCGATCACCTGAACTGCATTTCCTCCAGCCTGGTGCGCCAGATCGCCTCGCTTGGCGGCGACGTCAGTCCTTTCGTGCATCCGGAGGTCAATGCCGCCTTGAAGGCACGGGTGTAAGCATGGCCCTGATGATCACCGCAGAGTGCATCAACTGCGACGTTTGCGAACCCGAGTGCCCGAACCAGGCCATCTTCGAAGGCGCGGAGCATTATGAGATCAACGGCGATCGCTGCACCGAGTGCGTCGGCCACTACGAAACGCCGCAATGCGTCGAGGTTTGTCCCGTCGATTGCATTCCGCGTGACCCGGAAAAACTGGAGAGCGCGGATGAATTGCAGCAGAAATTCCTGCGTCTTGGCACAGGGTGCTGAGCCCGGCCGGTTTCCCCATGCAGCATTTAACAGGCAGGCTGACGGCACTGCTCCTGGGGTTGTCCGTGCTGACGGCAACCGAGGCCGCCGGCCCGGGGCAGGCCGGTATCGCCACGGCGCATCCCCTGGCCACCGGGGCCGGGGTCGAGATCCTCAAGCAGGGCGGTAACGCCTTCGATGCGGCGGTGGCGATTTCGGCGGCGCTGGCGGTGGTGGAGCCGTTCGGTTCCGGTATCGGTGGTGGCGGATTCTGGCTGCTGCACCGCGCCCATGATCAAAAAGAAGTGATGATCGACGGCCGCGAGACGGCGCCGGGTGCGGCCCATGCCACCATGTATCTGGATGAGCAGGGCCAGCCCGTCCGGGACAAGTCCCTGAACGGGCCGCTGGCGGCCGGGATCCCGGGCGTGCCGGCGGCACTCGATCACCTGGCCAGCCATTATGGCAACCTGGCCCTTTCACAATCCTTGGCGCCGGCGATCCGCTATGCGCGCGAGGGTTTTCCGGTAACCCGGCATTACCGCAAGCTGGCCGCGATGCGCATGGAGGTGCTGCAACGTTGGCCGGATGGGCGCCGTATATTTTTACACGATGACGCCGTGCCGCCGCTGGGTCATGTCCTGATACAGTCCGAGCTGGCGAATACGCTGGAGATGCTCGCCGACCACGGCGGCGCCGGTTTTTACCAGGGGCGCATCGCCCGGCGACTGGTCGAGGGGGTGCGTGCCAATGGCGGTATCTGGAGCCTGGCCGATCTCGAACAATACCGCGTCATCGAGCGTCAGCCGGTACGCTTTGACTACCACGATATCCGCATCACCTCGGCGCCGCCCCCCTCGTCCGGCGGTATCGTGCTGGCGCAGGCGCTGGGCATCCTGCAGCATTTCGATCTTGGATACACTGACAGCACCGCCCGCAAACACCTGGTCATCGAGGCGATGCGCCGGGCTTACCGTGATCGGGCCGTATTCCTCGGCGATCCGGATCATGTCCAGGTGCCGGTACAGCGCCTGCTCGATCCCGATTACCTGGAGGGCCTGGCGTTGAGCATTGATCCGGAGCGGGCCACCGACAGCGCTGCCATGGGGACCTTCGAGTTACAACAAACCGGGACCTCGACCACGCATTTTTCAGTCATCGACAAGGCGGGCAACTGGGTGGCGGCGACGTTGAGCATCAACCTGCCATTCGGCTCCGGCTTCGTCGCGCCGGGCACGGGGGTTTTACTGAATGACGAGATGGATGATTTTTCCAGCAAGCCGAACAGCCCGAACGCTTACGGCCTGGTCGGCGAGGAGGCCAATCTGATCGCACCTGGTAAGCGCCCACTTTCAAGCATGAGCCCGACTTTCATGGAAACTAGGGACAAGCTGGGCATAATCGGGACGCCCGGCGGCAGCCGCATCATCAGCATGGTCCTGTTGGGTATTCTGGATTTCGCCGATCGTCGCGGGCCGTCGTCCTGGGTATCGATCCCGCGTTACCATCACCAGTACCTGCCGGATGAAGTACAGTTCGAAAAGGGCGGACTCAAGCCGCGTGAACAGCAGGCCCTGCGGGCCCTGGGGCACCGGCTCAAGGAAAAGGATCGCGAGTACGGCAATATGCAGGCGCTGCTGTGGTACAAGCCGAAAAACCTGCTGGTCGGGGCCAGCGACCCTCGTGGCGAGGGCCGGGCCGTGATCACGCCGCATTGATACGGTCGCAGCGCGCCGTGGAGATAGTCCTGTACGAGGTCTTCGAGGAGGAACAGGATGCGATCCGCGCGGCCTGGCCGGATGCCCCGCCGCTGGAATTCTGCCCCGGCACCATACAGGAGGAAAATCATGCCGCGCCCCCCGCCCCGGTCATCTCGATCCGGACCCAGTCAATCATCCCCCAGGACTGGCTGCCGGCACTGCAAGCGATACTGACACGCAGCACCGGTTACGATCACCTGATACCGTACCGTAATTCAACCCTGCAGCTGGGTTATCTGCCCGACTATTGCGCGCGTTCCGTTGCGGAACACGCCTTTTTGCTCTGGACCGCGTTATTGAAAAAACTGCCGGCACAGATGGACAGCTTTAATAATTTCAACCGCAGCGGGATCACCGGTTCGGAACTGCTCGATAAAAAGCTGTTGGTCATTGGCGTCGGCAGGATCGGGGTCCAGATCGCCCGGCTGGCGTCCGCGGTGGGCATGCGGGTGCATGGCCTGGATCCGGATCGCAAACATGCCGATATCGAATACGTCGATACCGGAACCCGTCTGTCGGCATATGACATCATCGTCTGTGCCATGAATCTCACGGAGGACAATCACGCTTACTTCAACCGGGAATTTTTTGATCGTGTTAAAGGCGGCTGCATTTTCGTGAATATCGCCCGCGGCGAGATGTCACCACACGAAGTTCTGCTGGAGAACCTGCGTACAGGGAAGCTTGGCGGCGTTGGTCTCGATGTCTTCGATAATGAAAGTGAACTGGTGACGCAACTGCGGCATAAAACGTGGATAAACGATGACACGGAGATACTGCTGGAGATGGAAACAATGCCGAACGTGATCCTGACCCCGCATAATGCCTTTAACACGCGGGAGGCGACGGGACGCAAGGCACAGCAAACGGTACAACAGTTGCAGGAATGCCGGGAACAGCGCCGCTTTGTCTGGACGATCTAGGCCGTTTGGCTTCAGAAATATTTAACCACCAGGTACAGGATCAGGACAATACAGAACAATATACCGGGCAGCGCAACGCGACTGATGGTTTTGGCGCGATCGATGGCCTGGCGCTGCAGGTTGATGGATTCCTCAATTTGTTTTTTCGCGCGGTCCACCTGTTCCTGCGACAGGGTGATTTGCCGCTCCTGGTTTTCGATAGCGCGTAACTGGTTATTACGAATCTCCAGAAGGATCTCGCGGATGTCATTCTGGTCGGTCATATGGCGATAATAACCGGAGTTGCGTGAGCGGGTCGAATCGGACCATTGCCGGACCGGCAAGCAAGACGGCGTCAGGGCCCGGGGCGCGCAGGATCAGGCAGGTCCGGCATTTCCCGCCAGTGAGCCGGTTTTCTCGTCGGCCTGGTTCACAACCCGGGCCGACTTCCGGATACGGGACTGTTTCCTGGCCTGTTTGCAGCGGTACATGGCGGCGTCGGCCTCGTGCAGCAAGTCTTCGATGTTGTTGTGCCGGGCGGGATCGAATTCGGCGGCGCCGAAAGAAAAGCCGAGTTCATAACCGGTATTATTATTTCGATTCCAGGCCCAGACTTTCTGCTGGAATCGTTCCATGATGTCCAGCACCAGGTTGCCGCTGCTGTTGGTCAGCAGGACGACAAACTCGTCGCCGCTCAAGCGGGCAAACAGGTCAGAATCACGGAACACGCTGCGCATTTGATCTGCAAATGCCCGCAATGCGCGATCTCCCTCCTTATGACCGAACCGGTCGTTGATGTCCTTGAAGTTATCCATGTCCAGGTAAACCAGTTCGATCGGCATGCCTTGCCGGGCAGCGAGATTCAGGCTGTGTTCAGCCAGTTTGGTAAAACCGCGGCGATTTGATATCTGGGTCAGCTCATCCAGGGTCGCCAGCTGAAAAGCGGCGAGTTCGGCCGACACCATCGCGGCGAGGTCCTCGAGTATCACGAGTTCTTCGGAATCCAGTTCCCTGGGATTGCTGTCGATCAGGCACAGGGTACCGAGCCGGTCGCCATTATCCAGGCTCAGGGGATGACCGGCGTAAAAGCGGATATTGGGATCGCCGGCCACCAGCGGGTTATCGGCAAAGCGTTTATCCTGCCTGGTATCCTCGATGATAAAGGTCTCTTCACTGAGGATGGTGTGACCACAAAAAGAGATGTCACGCGGCGTTTCCGTGGCCTCGAGGCCCTGCCGTGATTTGAACCACTGGCGGTGTTCGTCGACCAGGCTGACCAGGGCGATGGGTACGCCGAAGAGTTTTCGGGCGAGTCGCGTGACCCGGTCAAAGCGCTCTTCAGGCGCGGTGTCGAGGATGTCCAGTGATCGCAATGACTGCAACCGTGTGGATTCGTTGTCGGGTATGTCAGGCTTTTTCATAATTCTTCTGTTCTTGAAATTTAACTCCGGTGTTGAGCGGCATGGCTTGTTTGTCATACGGCAAGCGCAGCGAGCCCCGTCTCGAACACAAACATCGGCAATTACCGGGAATCCTTGAGTTTTTGTGGTCTTGCCGCAGGCGGGGTTGCCACAACGCCACCATCGTTTCAGGCCTTCAGGCGATAGCCGCTTTTGAATATCCAGCCGATCATGGCGAGACAGGCGATCAGGAACAGCAGGATCATGCCGAGACTGAGGGCGACATCGACATCGGCGATACCGTAGAAGCTCCAGCGAAATCCGCTGACCAGGTAGACCACCGGGTTGAACAGCGTGATCTTCTGCCACAGTGGCGGCAGCATGCTGATCGAATAGAAGGTACCGCCAAGAAAGGTCAGCGGCGTGATGATCATCATGGGTACGATTTGCAGCTGTTCGAAACTACGGGCCCAGATGCCGAGGATAAAGCCGAACAGGCTGAAACTGAGCGCCGTCAACATCAGGAAGCCGAACATGTAAACGGGATGCGCGATCTCGTAATCGACAAACAGACGCGCTGTCAACAGGATCAGCAGGCCCAGTATTACCGACTTGGTCGCAGCCGCGCCGACGAATCCGAGGACGATCTCGATCCACGAGATCGGCGCGGACAGTATTTCATAGATGGTGCCGGTGAACTGCGGCATGTAGATGCCGAACGAGGCATTGGAAATACTCTCATTAAGCAGTGACAGCATGATCAGGCCGGGAATGATAAAGGCGCCGTAATTGATACCGTCGATCTCGCCCATGCGGGCGCCAATGGCCGCGCCAAACACGACGAAATACAGGGAGGTCGATAACACGGGTGATGCAATACTCTGCATCAGCGTGCGCGCGGTGCGCGCCATTTCGAAAAAGTATATCGCCTTTATGGCATACAGGTTCATGTTTGTTTCCTCACCAGGCTGACAAAAATTTCCTCCAGCGAGCTTTCGCTGGAATGCAGATCCTTGAAATCGATATTATGTTCATGCAATCGGCGCATGAGCGTGGTGATGCCGGTATCTTCCTTCTGGATATCGAAGGTGTATACAAGCTCGTTACCGTCGGCGACCAACTCCAGGGATAGCCCGGAAAATTCGCCGGGCAATGATTCGAGCGGGGTCTGCAAGTGCAGCACCAGCTGCCGCTTGCCGAGCTTTTTCATCAGTGTCGTTTTGTCGTCAACCATGATGATCCGGCCGTGGTTGATGATGCCGATGCGATCGGCCATTTCCTCGGCCTCCTCGATGTAATGCGTGGTGAGGATAATGGTGACACCGCTTTGCCGAAGACCGCGCACCATGTCCCACATGTCGCGGCGCAGTTCGACATCGACGCCGGCGGTCGGTTCGTCCAGGAACAGGATGAGCGGCTCATGCGACAGTGCCTTGGCGATCATGACGCGGCGTTTCATGCCGCCCGACAGGGCCATGATCTTCGAATTGTGCTTGTCCCACAGGGATAGGTCGCGCAACAGATTTTCTATGTAGACCGGGTCGGGAGGTTTTCCGAACAGGCCGCGGCTGTAGGTGACCGTGTCCAGCACGGTCTCGAACATGTCGGTCGATAATTCCTGCGGCACCAGGCCGATCCTGGAACGTGCCTGGCGAAAATCCCGGACAATATCGCAGCCATCGGCCAGCACCGTACCCGAGGACGGATTGATGATGCCGCAGATAACGCTGATCAACGTTGTCTTGCCGGCACCGTTCGGTCCAAGCAGGGCGAAAATCTCGCCGCGCCGGATCTCGAGATTGATGTCCTGCAACGCCTGCAGGCCGTTGTCATAGATCTTGTTGAGATGCTTGATTGAGATCGCCGCTTGCATGCAAGAGTCCTGATGAAACAAATGCCTGACAAACTAGCAGAGTGTGGAACCGCTTGAAAAGTATATTTCTGAGGCAGGCGTTCACGGGTCCCGGGAGTCATCACCTTGCCTGAACAGGGCGCGGGGGCGCACCCGGAACCAGCAGTACACGACCGCCAGCGCAAACAGGGTATACGCCAGGGCAAACACCCACAACGGCGCCTGGTAATACAATAGCGCCTGCAGCCAGTGGGCGATGAATTCGCCTTGGTAGCCTGCCTCCCCGGCGCGTGTCCTGAGAGCCATCTCCCAGCGCGTCAATGGGCACAACGCCCCGAGCCAGGCCTGTACAACGACCACGCCGATCGCCGCAAGGTGCAGGACCCGGAACCACGGGTTCCTGACCCAGGACCAGTGGCGCATGCCGCCAATGACGATCAGTACCAGCCCGAAGACGATGAAGGCCGCGACCAGCACATGCAGCAGCAGGATCGTATCGGCCAGCAGGCGGTAAAATAATTCGGTTCGGGTTCCGGTCATCGGATTTCAGGCAACCTCGGTTGATTTTGTTTGTCACAAGCCGGGCGTTGATGATGTTTGCCCTGTACCATTACCCCACTGGCATGAAGATAGTTCATATTCAGCCCCGTTTCCTTTTATGACCGAATCACAGCCGACATTCAAATTGCCACCGCGAGCCACGAAGTCCGACAGGCAGCCGCGGCGGGTGGGTTTTGAACTCGAGTTTACCGGCCTCACGCTCGATCAGACCTTCGAGGTGTTGCGCGATACACTCGGCGGCAAGCCGGGCAGCGAAACCGCGGCTGAGCGCAGCCTCGAGGTGGAGGATCTCGGTGCCTTCAATATCGAGCTGGATTGGGATTTCCTCAAACGCAAGGCGGCGGAAACCGGGGCGCAGGAGGACAGCGCCGAGTGGGTGGATTTGCTTGGACAGGCGGCCGCCCAGCTCGTACCGATGGAGGTCGTTTGCCCGCCGGTTGCCGTGACACGCCTGGATGAATTGCAGGGCATGGTGCAGGCCTTGCGCGCGGCCGGTGCGCGCGGGACCGAGGATTCCCCGATCGCGGCCTACGGGGTACACATCAACACGGAAATCCCGGCACTCGAAGCCGCCACCCTGTTCGACTATGTGCGGGCCTTTGCCTTGTTGCAATGGTGGCTGGTCGATGCCCATGAGGTGGATACCACGCGGCGCATCAGCCCGTATATCGATCTCTTTCCGCAGGCTTATGTGGAACGACTGCTGTCGCGCGAGGCGGCGGAGATGGATCAGATATTTGCCGACTATCTCGAACACAACGCGACCCGCAACCGGGCGCTGGACCTGTTGCCCATGCTGGCCGAGATCGATGAGCAACAGGTGCGCGAGGCGGTCGATGATCCGAAGATCAATCCGCGCCCGGCATTTCACTACCGCTTGCCGAATTGTCATATCGAAAGACCCGACTGGTCGTTGTCGATTCCCTGGAACACCTGGCTGGTGGTCGAACGCCTGGCCGGGGAGGCGGACGCGCTGCAGGCGCTTGCCGCGGAATATCTCGATGCCGCCCGGCCCTTGCTCGGTGTCAGCCGCAGCGACTGGGTGCGCAAGATGGACACATGGCTGCAAGACCACGAATTGGTGTAACCGGTAGTAGCCGGCGCTGGTCACCGGCCTGGTGGTGTACGCGGGTGGCCCTGTCCGTCGCCGGCGCCCGCGCCGCCAGGATCAGCGTGCGGCATCGTCCTGCTGATGAACGGCTGGATGCCCTGGTCATCGGCGGCGGCGATGACATCAGCCCGGAACACTACGGCGGCGAGGCGGATTCCCGCGTGATCCCCGACCGCGAGCGGGATGAACTCGAGATCCACTGGATCCGGCGGGCCCTGGAAGAGGGGCTGCCACTGCTGGGCATTTGCCGGGGTGCGCAATTGATCAACGTGGTGCTCGGCGGCGCGTTGCATCAGGATATCCGGCCCATGCGCGAACTCACCTATAACCGGCCCGGCCTGTTACCGACCAAGCAGGTACAGCTTGAGGCGGACTCCGGCCTTTCGGCGATCTGCGGCAAGTCGCGGCTGCGGGTCAACAGCCTGCACCACCAGGCGATAAAACAGACCGGCGAGGGACTCAGGGCCGTCGGCCATGACCTTGATCGGATCATCCAGGCGGTGGAATCGGAACACAGTCGCCGGATCATCGGTGTGCAATGGCATCCGGAATACCTGCTGTACCTGCCGTCACAGTTCGCGCTGTTTCGCTGGTTGGTTCGGGAGGCCGGGTGATCGGCGATCTGCTGCTGTTGTTCACCACGGCATTTCTGGCCGCCACGGTACTGCCGTTTTATTCCGAGGTGATCTTGTTCGTATTGTTACAGGCCGGCGGTGAGCCCATGCTGCTGGTCGTGGTCGCGACCCTTGGCAATACCCTGGGCGCGGTGGTGAACTGGGGGCTTGGTCGCTACCTCTTGCATTTCAAGGACCGGCGCTGGTTTTATTTCAGCGTGGCCCAGATCGAAAAGGCCCAGCGCTGGTATCAGCGCTACGGTTTCTGGTCCCTGCTGCTGGCCTGGTTGCCGATCGGCGGTGATGCCCTGACCCTGATCGCCGGGATCATGAAGGTGCGGATGTGGCTTTTCCTGTTGCTGGTTGGTTCCGGCAAGGCCCTGCGCTACCTGTCACTGGTGTACCTGGTGAGCTGGCAGCCGGCCTGAGCGATCACTCGTTTCCCTGATATTGCCCGGCCGATGTTGCATACTAGAGAACAGGTCGACGGCGAATCGGGCGGATAATCATGGCTAAAACAAGAACAGAACGCGATAGCCTGGGCGAGGTCGAGGTCCCGGCCGCGGCCCTGTATGGGGCCCAGACCCAGCGCGCCATCGAGAATTTTCCCGTCAGCGGTCAGCGCCTGCCCCGGGCCTTTATCCGCGCCCTGCTCAGCATCAAGTCCGCCGCGGCGCAGGCCAATGCCCGGCTCGAGTGCCTCGACAAGGCGCAGGCCGCGGCCATTTGCAAGGCCTGCGATACACTGCTCGGCCAGACCACACTGATGAAACATTTCCCGGTCGATGTGTTCCAGACCGGTTCCGGAACCAGCACCAACATGAACGCCAACGAGGTCATCGCCAACCTCGCCAGCCGTGATTCGGGCCTGGTCATTCATGCCAACGATCACGTGAATTTCGGCCAGAGCAGTAACGATGTCATCCCGACGGCGATCCATGTCAGCGCCGCCATGCAATTACAGGAAAAACTGCTGCCGGCGCTGGCGCACCTGGCCGGCACCCTGGAGAAAAAAGCGGCGGACCTGGCAGCGCACTGCAAAACCGGACGCACCCACCTGATGGATGCCATGCCGGTGCGCCTCGATCAGACCCTGCGCACCTGGGCTGACCAGGTGCGTCAGAACATCCGCCAGATACAAACCCTGCAACCGGTCTTGCAAACCCTGGCGCAGGGCGGCACGGCGGTCGGCACCGGCGTCAATGCACACCCGGATTTCGCCGCGACGTTCGCGGCGCAGTTACGGGAGATGACGGCAATCGATTTCACCCCCGCCGAGAATTTTTCCACCCGTATCGCCTCGCAGGATACCGCTGTCGCGCTGTCGGGCCAGTTGAAGACCACGGCCGTCACCCTGATGAAGATTGCCAACGACCTGCGCTGGATGAATTCCGGGCCGCTGGCCGGTCTCGGCGAAATCACTCTGCCGGCGCTGCAACCGGGGTCGTCCATCATGCCCGGCAAGGTCAACCCGGTGATCCCGGAGGCGGTCACCATGGTTGCCGCCCAGGTCATGGGCAATGACGTCGCCATCAGCATCGGCGGGCAATCCGGTAATTTCGAACTGAACGTCATGCTGCCCATGATCGCCAGCAACCTGCTGAACAGTATCGAACTGCTGGCCAACAGCGCGCACCTGCTGGCCGACAAGGCTATCGCCGGCTTCAGCGTGAACGAGGAGAAACTGCGCGAGGCCCTGCACCGCAACCCTGTGCTGGTCACGGCGCTGAATCCGATCATCGGCTACCAGAAGGCCGCGGAAATCGCCAAGCAGGCCTATAAAGAGGGACGTCCGATCATCGACGTGGCCGAGGAAAACACCGATCTGTCGCGGCAGGAACTCGAACGCCTGCTCGATCCCCTGCGATTGACGCGCGGCGGTCTGTAATCCGCACGGGTTTACTTATTTAAAAGGCTTGCGGAAGTCATGCAGCTGACGGTCGTCGCCGTCGTACTCGGCGAAGTAAATAATATCGCGGTAATCGATGTTTGCCGTACCGGTATTCAGGCTGATCCGTTCAATCGAACCCTCCGACAGATGCAATATGCAGCGCACCACCCGGTCGCGTTCCGGACCATAATAAGCGGACAGTAACTTGATGACGCGCCTTGATTCGAATTCGGAAAATTCGCCGGTAATACGATCGAGAATGTCGTGCGGTAAATCCTGCATCGATTGCTCCTTGAGTCTGCCGGCATGATAACCAGCCCGCCAAACCGCTACCAGTCTCGCCACCGTCCGCACGGTATGATTTATCATGTTTGAATTTCTGACGATCCTGGGCGCGGCCGTTGTCCTCAAACTGCTGTCCTCGGCGGACGATGTCATCTGGCTGGCGAAACTGTTTGAGGGCATGCGCGGTCTGCGGTTGTTCCTGATCCAGTCTGTTTACATCGGCACCGTCTGCCTGGTATGCCTGCTTGCCTGGGTCCTGGCGGCGCTGGGCAGCGCGGGTTTCATGGCACTG
>JBFGPT010000005.1:0-17033 GCA_041564575.1 Gammaproteobacteria bacterium
CGGATGCGGATGTCATCAAGACCTATGTCAGGCTGGGACTGGGGGTTGGCATCGTGGCCTCCATGGCACATGACCCCAAGGTCGACCATGACCTGATTGCCCTCGATGCCAGTCATCTGTTCGAACACAGCACCACCAAGATTGGTTTCAGGCGGGGAACCTACCTGCGTGGTTTCATGTATGATTTCATGGAATTGTTCGCCGGACACCTGCGCCGGGAGATCGTCGACGAGGCCGCGCGCAGCACGGGCAACGATGTTCTGGAGCAGATCTTCGCTGGCGTGGAGATACCGTTCTACGCCTGAAGCACTTCCTTGACCAGCTTGAAATATACCGTGTAAATCTGCGCCTCCACGCCATCTTCCTCGACGATAAAGAAGGGGGCACGTTCAACCTGGTATTGCCGAGCCAGTTGCATGCCGGGGCTGTTTTCATCACGTTCATCAGCGATAACGATATGATCGATTCTGTCAATCAGCCCTCTGTCGCGCAGGCGTTGCTCAACCTCCGCGCATTTCTTGCACGGACTGCCGTCTGACTTGATCTTTTTTACCATTGTGATGGATCGGCTCATGGCTACTCAACAGGTTCATGGTACAAGCTGGCGTACCGGTGCAAGATTACGAAACATACCGGGCTTGTCATCGGCCGGATGCCGACAGCCCGGTGAACATCAAACGGTGTTCGAGTGTTCCTTGATATATTTTATGGGTATGTAGGTACCGTGCGAGGACAGATCCGTCAACGACACCTGGTTCGCCCCGTGTTTTTCAATGACCAGGTGCAGTCTGGAGACATCGCGCAGCCCCTGCTCCATGTGAATGGTGCTTACGGCATCACGGCCAACGACATTGCGGCCTTCCTGCAAGACATGTTTACCGCCGTTCTGGTCGATGAATTCGATCTGATCGCCACCCTTGAGCTTGCATTGATGCTTGGAAAGAATGATGTCGATTTCCTTTCCGGGCATGAGATTGATGGTGACCGCCTCGCCCTTGGGCATACGCGCCATGCCATCCTCGCCGTCATCGCCCTTGCCGACCGGCATGCCTATGACGGTACTGTCGAGTATGACCGTGGTTTTCATCATCTCCTGGTCGGAAGAATCATCCTGCACCGGCTCCGGCGAGATCTTGTTTTTCTCTGAATACAGGTACTTGATGATTTCCTGCCGCGATGACAGGTATTGCATGTATTTGACGATGGCGAGTCGGCGGAACTCGTTGATATCATCATCGGAATTGTTCAAGGCGTTGATGACTTCCCGCCAGCCATGGTCATTGGAAAAGATGATCGGATCCAGTTCCCGCAGGGCGCGGCCGATGCCTTCCGGATCCTCTATGGATTTGGACAGGATGCCGACAAACCGCTTTTCAACTTCCTTGATGGTATGGGCTTCCTTCTTCAATTCCTTCATCGTGAACTTGACCAGGTCAGAAATTTTGCTGGCAGGGACGGATGTTCTGCCATTCAGGGCAAATTCAAAGTCAACGAGGGTATGAAAGTGGAGGGTCTGGTCGCCGATCACAAGCTCAACCGGCTTGCTGAAGAATTTATCTAGCATATCCTTAAGGTATCATATAGGCGGATTTATTGAGTGATTAAACTCACAATTCTAGCATACCCGTCAACCTCTAACACGGCCCGGCCAAACGTCCGTCAGGCTGCTTCGGTGCTGTGAATTCCGGGCGTATTCTAGCCTGTCGTGGCATCGTTGTCCTGAAAAAATCAATATGATTATTTTTGGTGCATGGCAGGCAGGTTAGCCATGACTCCAGCCCATATCTGGCGAAGTTGCTGCTGGATTTCGTGCCACAGATCCTCCGGTTTATCGGAAAAGACGCTGGCGGCGTTACCCGGCCAGATATGCCAGTCGCCGCGCAATATCTCTGCTTCCAGTTGCCCCGCGTACCAGCCGGCATAACCCAGGTAGACCTTTGAATGCAAATGCCCGGCAAGGTCCCGGGCATATTGCGCAAGTCCCGGCGCCGAATCAATAATCCAGACCTGGTCGGTGATTTGCGTGCCGACCGGCAATGCTTCATCCGATCGGATCAGGATCCTTACAGAGTGAAGGGCCACCGGCCCGCCCAGGTAGACCTGGGGCGCGTTTCCGTTCCAGACCACCTCCGGCATGATCTCGCTGGCGGACAGATTGCTGCGCCGGTTAATCATCAGGCCGAAGGTGCCTTGTTCATCATGGTTCAGGATAAGGATGACGGTGTTGCCAAAAGTTTCATCCTGCATGCTCTGACTTGCCACCAGAAGCATGCCGCGTGCCGGTGTGAGCCCGGCATGAACCCCTGTCGCCGGCAGCAGGCACACCAGGAGAAGGTACCGGGTCAGGATTTTCAGGCATACGGGCCTGTTTATCGGCTTGGACATGGTCCAGGTCCTGTTAGCTCAGCAGTCTTCTTCAACCCGTAGCGTCTCGAGCCGTTGTCTGCGGGTATCCCGGTCACAGGCGGCGAGCCGTCGTACCCGGGCATAGAATGTGTCGGGATGATTCCCGGAGGCCGCATACAGGGCCAGGAATGCCGGGACCAGTGCCCGGTAAGTCGAGAACGCGGCAATCTTGGCGTTGTTGAGATCACGGTCTATCCAGTCGTCATATGCATTATAGCCGTTCCAGCCGGAACGCAGCTGCCGGTAACGGGCCCTGAATGCCTCGAACATTTCCTGTTTTCGCGCCAACAGCCTGGCCTCCGGCAAGCGGGAGGCATACAAGGTGCCCAGTTCCCGCCGGAAGTCGAACACCAGCTCAAAGAATTGCTGTTCATATACCTGTTGTTGCTGGAACGCCTCAAATTCCTGCCGCGAGGCGCTACCCCGTAACCACTCGCGCGTGGCAATGGTTGAGACGGCATCGGCAAAGGCCTCGTTAAACTCCGTATCATCTTTTATATAGACTTTCTGATGCGCCAGTTCATGGAACATGACCCGGGCCAGATAAATATCTCCCCGGCGCAACATGGTATTCAGGACCGGGTCCCTGAACCAGCCGAGTGTGGAATAGGCGGTGACGCCGCCGACGAAGACGTCGAAACCTTCCGATTTCAGCCTGTCCGCGTAGGCGAGGGCCTCTGTTTTGTCATAGTAGCCGCGATAGGCCAGACAGCCGACGATCAGGTAACACCATTGACGTGGCTGCAGCGCCAGCTGCGGCGCGGCGAACACGTTCCACAAGACAAATTCACGCCGGATATCACTGTAACTGCGGTAGCTGCCGTTGTCCGGCAAGTCCAGTTCATCACGGGCAAAGTCAAGCATCTCGAGGACACGGCCCAGCGTACGCACGGTGTCACTATCGGCGTTGCCGCCGCGTGTCAGGGATTCAATAGACTGGCGTTGCGTCATGACTTCCATGTGGCCGCCTATGGACTGGGCATAGTAGGCCAGCGTGCTGCACCCGGAAGCGAGACAGCATATCGCGGTGGCCAAACAGGTCCTGCACACAGTCCGTAGTGTCAACAGGACAGGGGAACCGGTTTCCATAGTTCAACCTGTAGTCATGATCGACATGCTTCAAGTTTAAAGTCTAAAAAGATAACATGTTACGATGTTCCGGACCCTGATTAGAACAGACGAACTGCATGCGCGGTTGAACGATAACAACATGGTTATCGTCGACTGCCGCTATGACCTGGCGCAGGCTGACGCGGGACGCGAGGCTTATCTCGAATCACATATCGCCGGCGCGGTGTTTGCCGATGTCCACGATGATCTGAGCGGGCCGCCCCTGACCGATCATGGCCGGCATCCCCTGCCATCCGCCGCGGCCCTGTCGGAGTTGTTTTCCAGGCTCGGTATCAAAGCCGACACCCAGGTGGTGGTGTACGACGATTCCGGGGGGTCTTTCGCGGCACGCTTGTGGTGGTTGTTGCAATACATGGGGCACGAGACAGTTGCCTTGCTGGATGGTGGCTGGTCTGCCTGGCTTGCACGGCAATATCCCGTGGCCAGCGGCGTGGAGGAAAATGTGGTCGGCAACTTCAGCGGCAGTCCAAGGAATGGCTGGCTGGTGCTGCTCGAACAGGTACCGCAGGAAACCTGCCTGGTTGATTCGCGTGATCCGGCCCGCTACCGCGGCGAGGTGGAGCCCATCGATCCCGTCGCGGGTCATATCCCCGGGGCGGTGAACCGTTTCTGGCGGGACAATCTGCAGTCGTCCGGTTTGTTCAAATCGCCCGAGGCACTGCGCACGGAATTCCAGGCGTTGTTTTGTGGTACAGGTTCGGATAACCCGGTGTTTTACTGCGGTTCCGGTGTAACCGCCTGTCATAATCTGCTGGCGGTGGCGCACGCCGGCCTGAATCCTGCGCGGTTGTATGCCGGTTCCTGGAGTGAATGGTGCTCCAACCAGGAGCATCCGGTCGCCAAGGGCTGATGGAAATTGCCAAAAATATACGATACTTATCCCTAACTTTATGTTCTATAATGCAAATCTGTTTTTGTTATGCATGAATTCGATACATCCATGAAGAGCCTGCCGTTCACACTTATACTCGGCATGTGGTTTTGCACCACAGTGTGTGTGTCGGCCCAGGATATCGATGAGGTCGAGGCCGTAAAATCGGAAACCGAGGCCCTGCTGGAACAGGCGCAATCCTTCCTGGAGGAGGCCGAGCCGGCGGCAGACGTCCCGGACACGCAGGCAGACTCCGGGGTTGAAAGCGTTACCGCGGCAGAAGACACGGCGGCGGACACCCTGATGTTGATGGACGAGACCGCAGCGCCACAGGCCATCCCCAAGGACATGTTGCTGGTGCTGGATAACTCCGGCAGCATGAAAAAGAATGACCCGCAATTCCTCACGAACCAGGCCGTCAGGGAATTCATTGGCGGTCTCGATGATGCGACTCGTCTGGGCATCATCATCTTCGATCAGAACGTTCAGCTTGCCGTACCCTTCACGCAGGTCACACGCGATAACTCGGCGAGCCTGCTCGCCAGCCTCGATCAGATCAATTACAAGGGCCTGTATACCGACAGCCCGGCGGCGATTGAGCGGGCCATCTATGAATTAAAGAACGACGGCCGGGCTGAGGCCGAGAAGATCATCGTCTTCATGACGGACGGCATCGTCGATACCGGCAATCCCGATGTGGACCTGGAAAAGACACGCTGGCTGAAAGACGATCTGGCCGCCGATGCGGCGGATAATAGCATCACGATCTTTGGCATCGCCTTTACCGAGAATGCCGACTTCCAGTTGATCCAGTCGCTGGCGCAGAAAACCGGCGGCGAGTATTACCGTGCCCTGCAGGCAGAGGACCTGACGCGGTTATTCGACAAGATCGTGACCATCATCAATACCCCGCCGCAACCCGAACCTGTACCGGAACCCGAGCCGGTCACACCGGTCCAGGTGCCGGAACCGCACCCGGTCGTGCAGGCGCCACCCCCGCCGCCGCCCGCCCCGGTCATCATCGAGGTTCCGGTAGAGCGGGACACAGGCGAGGACGATTTGCGCAGCAAGATCATGATCATCGCCATTTCGGCGGTGCTCATTGCCTTGATCGCAATCCTGATACTGCTGATGCGGCGGCGTGGCGGACCGGAACGCGAGGCCCCGGCCCAGGAAGCCTTCATCAATGACCCCAACGGCTTTACCGATCACAGCACCTACAAGCTGGGCAGCAAGCCCACCATGCTGGGCCGCGTGGCCGGCAAGGATACCGAGCACCTGGATTACATTGTCATCCCGCAGACGACCATCGGACGGCGCCATGCCCTCATTGAATACAAGGATTTCTCCTTCTGGATCATCGACCAGGGCAGCATAAACGGCACTTTCGTCAATGATAAACCGATCAACGCGGAAACCCGTCTCAAGCATGGCGACCGCATTCGCCTGCATAAATATGAACTGGAATTCACTATCCCCGAACTGGCCGAGGATGGCATGACGGTCATATCCAACACGGTCTTCGCCGGCGGCGAGACCGCGGCGGCTGTGGCCGATCACAGCGAAGATGCGACAGTGGCCAAGGTGGAAACCACCAACCCGCCACAGGTGGATGCTGACCTGGAAGAACCGGATTTCGACCTCGACTTCGATATTACTGACGGCATTTCCGAGGGGGATACGGAAGATAGTTCTGAAGATGTGACCGCCATCCGTGGCGCGGATGTGGTTGCCGGGGCGGAGGCCGACGCCCCCGAGCCGGACGATGACGAACCGGAAGCCGCCGATGAGACCATCATGTTGAACGACGATGATGACATCCTGGAGGAGGATGAGGAGGCCACCATTCGGCGCAAAATCGATGACAAGATCACACCGGAACAATATGTCGAGACCGCCGAGTTCAACATCAAGGACCTGGACGAGAAAAAATAATCCGGATACTCCAATAGCCCGTATGCCATACGGGTTTCCTTATGCACACCGCCGCCGGCGCACATGCGGTCTGCCCCGCAATCTCCGGGATTTGGTCTGAATATTCCCATAGCAGATTAAAGTTATTCAGGCCCGGGCCGATTTCCAGGGATGCAGGGTCATTATGCGTTGCCAGTCAGAATCGTGGTTATGACCACAACATTACTCAGATGTAATTTCATGCACGGCTGCGCATAGTTCTCCCATCAATCATGGTCAAGTCAGTGAAAAAGGAGAATAAAATAATGAGCTTGGGCGCAATCGATTATGAGATAGATGACAATTCGTCACGCGGGGGTACCGCGGCACAGGCTGCAAATCCGGGACAAGCAACGGAGGGTTCCTGGGTCAGTCGTATGACCGATTCACTGCGACAGACCGGGTTCAGGAAATTGATTTCCCGGGCGGCCCGGGTGCACCCCTGTATCATCGGCGGCAAGCGCGTCCTGGTCTATGAACGTGGTTTGCGCAGGAATCAGCCCGAGGCCTACGAGGAGATCCTGGATTTTGCCGAGCGAAACGGCTTCAAGGTCAAGGAAGATCGGCGTGACCCCGCCACCAATAAAAATGCGTGCCTGTTCGAACGCCGCACGGCCAGCACCGCGCCCATGGTGTTACTGGCCGGGGCCCTGCTGGCCCAGGGTGTGGCCCAGGCCAATGTGAACGAGGAAATCGGCACTCTACAGGTCATGCCGGATGTCGAGGTGTTGGGAGAACATGAGAGCAGCGAGCGTCCGTACCTGGTGCGTGACGGCAAGCGCTTCATTTCCGGTCCCTACGGCGAGGTCGAGTCCATCCTGGCCGTGGCCACGCAGGCCAAGCAGTCCGGTACCCTGCAACGGGTCAGCACCCGCGAAATCAAGATGCCACAGGAATACGTCGGCGGTTACATCAACCGCTATGATTACAGCTTTCCGGCATCCTGCGGGGGCGGCAAATACAGTTATTTCGAGGGCGAAGGTTTCGGTGCCCTCGGTTATCACCACGGGGACAAGGTGATCCTGGACGTCCTGGTGGGTGGCGGGGCCTTCGCTGCCCCCAAGCTATGGGGACCCTACGATCAGGTGCTGTATGACAATCATGAGATGCAGTTGATGATGGGTAACGGCAAACAGGATGGCATGGGGCTGCTCAAGGCATCCTATTCTATCGGCATGACGGCGCTGATGGCCGATGAGGACTTCAGGGATTACGGTAATAACTATACCGCCAACGTGCAGGCCGCGGTCGCGTGTACCGATGCCGGCAGTGAAGAAAAGCCGGTCATTCACCAGGCCGCTCGCGACAAGGTGTCACCCATCAGGTAAGTCATGTCATTCCTCAAGGTTGTCCTTGCGCCACGAAAAGCCGGATTAGCCCGGCTTTTTTATTGTTATCGTCAGCATATTTGGCTTGGCATTTATTTTCAGGCTGCGCATTATATGTTGGCCCATGAGTCAGCATTCAGAAAACCTGCGCAGGGGCCTGCTCAAACTTCTCGGTGATCAGGCGTTTCATTCCGGCACCGGAATCGCGCGCAGTCTGTCGCTTTCCAGGACTGCGGTATGGAAACACCTGCGGCATCTGCGCGATTGCGGCATTCAGATCGATTCGGTCCGCGGCCGGGGATATCGACTGGCGCAGCCGCTGGAGATGCTCGATGAACAAAATATCAGGGCCTGCCTGTCACCCGCGGCAAGGTCAACAATACGGGACATCAGGGTGTTGTTCGAAACTACTTCTACCAGCGATTCGCTGGTCGAATCGTTGCCCTCCGGGCCGTTCCAGGGCCAGGTGCTGCTGGCCGAGTATCAATCCCGGGGACGCGGCCGTCGCGGCAATGACTGGGTCTCACCCATGGCATCGGCTGTCTGTCTGTCACTGGGCTGGCATTACGAGGTACCCCCGGCCAACCTGCAATATTTATCCTTGAGTTGCGGCGTCGCCATGATGCGGCTCTTCGATCATCTCGATATCCCGGGTGTCGGCCTCAAGTGGCCGAATGATATCCTCGCCGGTGATCGCAAGCTGGGCGGTATCCTGGTCGAGACCCGAGGCGAACAGGCCGGGCCGGCCGATGTCGTCATCGGCATTGGTATCAATTTCCTGCAAACACAGGCGCTGGACAGCATTGATCAGCCCGCCACCGCTGTCGCGGCCCTGACCGGGGCGCTGCCTTCGAGAAACCTTTTTGCCGCGGGCATGATCAACGAACTGGTCGCCATGCTGCAGGGTTTACCGCAACGGCCGGCCGCGGACATACTGGATGACTGGCGTCGGCATGACTGCGCCCGGGGCCGGCCGGCCCGGGTCAGCCTGCCGGACGCTGATTGTCGTGGCAGCGTAATCGGCATTGATGACGACGGCCTGCTGCTGATGCGTGTGGATGATGAAATCCGCACATTCACCGCCGGCCAGGTCAGCCTGGAGATCGGCAAATGATGCTGCTCGTCGATGTCGGCAACAGTCGCCTCAAATGGTCGACCAGCGAGTACCGGGATCAGGACTTGCGCGTGAACTCGATTGCGACCAGCGGTCTCGATGAGGCCCTGCTGGACAAGCAGTGGCGTCCTCTGCCCGTGCCGGACCGCATACTCCTCAGCAATGTGGGTGCTGCTGACCGGGCAGACCTCATCGATAACTGGTGCCGGCAGCACTGGGATCGGGCACCCGTCCATGCCAGGGTCAGCCGGGAATTCATGGGGGTGAGATGTGCCTACCCGGATACCGGACAACTGGGCGTGGATCGCTGGTTGGCGGTCATCGCCGGCTGGCTGCGCTACCGCCAGGCATGCTTTATAGTAGATTGTGGTACGGCAACGACCATTGACGGGATCGATCCTGACGGTCGCCACCAGGGCGGACTCATCCTGCCAGGACTGGAGATGATGCAACGGGGCTTGATCCACGGCACGCAGGGCATCGACAGCCGCAGCAGCCAGCCCGGTCTGCAATTTGCCGATAGCACCGCCGTCGCGGTGACCAATGGCTGCCTGCTTGCCGCCGTCGCCGGTATCGATCGCGCCGCACGGATTTTCAACGATAGCTGCGCCGGCCGTGCGTATCGCGGCCTGATCACCGGTGGCGCCGCGAAGATGCTTTTGCCGTACCTGGAACATGAGTATGAGGTGGACGAGGCGCTGGTGCTGGATGGGCTCAGATGGATGGCGAGTGAATCATGAAGTGGACTTTTATCCTGTTATTGATTGGTAACCTGTTCTACCTGGGCTGGGAAATAGAGCGTGAAACCCGTTTGCAAATGCGCAGCCAGGCTGGACAGGCCGCCATACCTGCCGATGCCAGGCATCTGCAACTCATCTCCGAACTGGACGAGAAACCGCCGCCGCGTTCAGGGACATCGGTTGTGAGTCAGTTGATGGACACGATTCCAGGCTTTTCCACGGACACCGGCGCCATGGGGGCAGAGTCGCAGGACCAGATCCATGCCGCCATGCCGGAACCCGTCGGGAGCGGTAACGAGGGTCTGTTGATGGAACTGGTCAGGGAGGCCAGCGAGACAGACCCCGGTGATAGAGACGACGGCGCCGTCGCTACCGCGGCATCGGTGTGTTTTTCCTTTGGCCCGTTCGGGCGGGAAGCAGACCTTGAACCACTCAGGGACTGGTTTGAACAACGCCAGCATCCGAGCACCCAGCGTGTCGAGTACGAAGCCGACAAGGAATTGTTCTGGGTCTACCTGGCACCCCTGTCGGACCGCGACGAGGCGGTCGCCAAACTATCAGAATTGCAGAACCAGGGCGTCAAGGACTACCGTCTGATCCACAAGGGCAGTTTCAGGAACGCCATATCACTGGGGTTGTTTTCTTCCCAGGCCGGCGTCAACCGGCGCCTGTCGGAACTCAATGCCAAGGGCTATCAACCCGTCGTCGTGCCTTACCATGACAGCGAGGCCTCACGTATCTACTGGCTGGATGTGGCCCTGCAAGGCAATTCAAACCTGGCAAACGCAGTCTTCAGTGAGTTCCCGGCCCGCTACAACTCTTTGCCCAGAGACTGCGATCAAATTGCCTTAACCGGGGATAATCCCTAAAATACAGCGGGTTGCTGAACCATATTCAATAGATACCACGGTTTTGACCATTACCGCACAAACAGGCTGGTGCCATGCATAAACATTTTCACGGGATCCTGATGCGTCATCTTTACAGATGCCTGGTCCTCGTCCTGCTGTTGCCGGCACTCGCATATGCGGCGGTCAGTCTCAAGGAAATCCAGGCGCTGGCCAACCAGGGCAAGTTACAACAGGCACTCAGCATGGCTGATGAATTGCTGGCCGATGATCCCGGTAATATCGAGGGCCGTTTTTACAAGGGCCTGCTGTTGACGAGATCCAATCGCATGGAACAGGCTGAAACGGTGTTCATGTCCCTGATCGAGGATCACCCGGAACTGCCGGAGCCATATAATAACCTGGCGGTGGTCTATGCTGCCCAGGGTAAATATGACAAGGCGCGCGAACTGCTGGGCCGGGCCATCAACACGCACCCCAGTTATGCCACGGCGCATGAAAACCTCGGAGATATCTATGCCAAGATGGCCAGCCGCGCCTACAACCAGGTGCTGGAACTCGATGACAACAACGAAAGCGCACGGGAAAAACTGTCTTTGATCAACGAGCTGTTTTCGAGACCGCAGCCGATAGCGGCACCGGCACCGGCCACGCCCGCTGTCGAACCGGTAGCCCCGCCTGCACCCGCAACCGTAGCCGAACCGGAACCGGCGGCACCGCCTGCGCCCACGCCCACGCCTGCAGCCAAACCGGAACCGCCGGCCCCGGTGGTGGATCACAGCCCGAAAATCCTCACTGCCCTGAATGACTGGGCCAGCGCCTGGTCCGCGCAGGATGTTAATGCCTACCTGTCGCATTACTCATCCGGCTACGCGCCGGCCAACGGCCAGAGCCTGTCGAGCTGGAAGTCGCAAAGGCAGACCCGCCTGACCAAACCGGCCTTTATCAAGGTCAGCATCAGCACGCCGCAGGTCACCATGCGCGGTGACAGTCATGCAGAGGTCAGCTTCACCCAGAGCTACCAGTCGAATACCTACAGCGACCGGGTACGCAAGCAGGTCCTGATGACCCTTGAAAACGGCCGCTGGCTCATTGCCGAGGAACGTGCGAAATGAAGATGCCGGCTGCACTCAGATGGACGTTTGCCCTGTGGCTGGGCCTGGTGACCGGTCCGAGCACCGCCGGTGATCTCGTGACCAAGGCGGCACGGGTGCACAGCATCGATCACGGCCATGAAGCCATGTTGATCGCGGCCCTGGATAAAATCAGGACCAACCGCATTGACGAAGCCCTCAATGACCTCGAGCTTCTGACCAGCCTGCGTCCGGATTTCAAACTGGCGCAATTGATGTACGGCGATTTATTACTGGCGCGCAGTCGTGCCATCACGGATTTTGGCAATGCTTACGCTGCGCCCCTGGATACAATCACTTCACTGCAACAAGAGGCCAAGGTGCGCTGGCAACACCATTCCACGCCGGTCTCGAAGGAGATGATCCCGCGCTCGCTCATCGAACTGAATGAACGGCAGAAATATGCCATTGTGGTCGACCTGGAATCCTCGCGCCTGTACCTGTTCGAGAACCACGAGGGTACACCGCACCTGCACGATGATTTCTACGTGACCATCGGCAAGAACGGCATTGGCAAGTATGTCGAGGGTGATCAGAAAACCCCGACCGGGGTCTATTTCATCACCGGTTTTATCGAGCAGGAAGAACTGCCGGACCTGTACGGGGAGGGCGCCTTTCCGCTGAATTACCCGAATGCCTGGGACATTCGCCATAATCGCACCGGCTACGGTATCTGGTTACACGGCACGCCCAGTGGTACCTACACCCGACCACCGCGCGACAGCAACGGTTGCGTGATTGTCAGTAACCAGGATTTCAAGCGCCTGTCGAACTACATTTCCATCGGCGAGACACCGGTGATCCTGGCCCGCAACATCGACTGGTTGCGTCACGATGACTGGCAGGACAAACGCCGGCAGTTTGAAAACTTCGTTGAGCAATGGCGCAAGGACTGGGAGAGCCGGGATGCCAACCGTTATCTCAGCCATTACTCGAAGAGCTTTTCCGGTCTGGGCAATGATTACCAGAGCTGGGTGAACTACAAGCGCCGGGTCAATCCTTCCAAACGCTATATTCGCGTCAACCTGACCGATACCAGTATGTTTCTCTATCCCGGTGTCGAAGACCTGCTGGTGGTGACTTTCCTGCAGGATTACAGCAGTGATAACTTCCACCGTCGCTTTGTTAAACGCCAGTACTGGAAAAGAGAGGCGGACGGCAAATGGCGGATCGTCTACGAGGGATCGGTTTCCTGAGCTGTTTGTATAAGCTCATCCTTCAGGTTTTGCTTTAGCCAGCTGACCAGATCGGTCCAGATATGGGAGATTTCTCCCGGCTTGGGCATGATGCCGGCGTAGGGCAGTTCAATCGTGACTACCGGCAGTTGCAGTTCGACCCCGGCATAACGTCCCAGTGAACCGGGGTAGGTGCCGAGCAGGTTAAGGTAAAGCCGGCCCAGCTTGTACGGTGCCTCCTCGGGACCGTCGTAATCGACAATGCCGTGCGGGGCGTGCACGGAGACGATGACGTCCGGTTGAAAGCGCCTGATCTCCTCAACCAGCCACTGTGTTTCAGGTTCACTGATCGGCGAGGTCCCGGGATAGCGGCGCGGGTTACGCCGGGTCTTGACCTCCCAGTAGTGGCGGGTTTCCTCGTTCCAGTTTGGCATGGGAAAGTTCCGGTTCAGGTCGACACCGTTGGCATTGACCCGGGTGGACTGTTTCCTCAGCAGACCGTCCGGATTGACCAGCGGCGCGACGCGCCAGTGAAACAGCCCCGAGTGATAACGCTCCAGGGTTTTCATCCATTTGAACACGATGCTCACCGAGGAATACTCGTCACCGTGGATGCCGCCGATCAACAACACCCTGCCCATGGGCCTGCGATCCGGCAACGGCGGATATTCCTTGATGAGGATCGCGGACTGCTTGACCGAGAAACTGCCGGTCGCCTCAAGGCCAAGGCCCGCGCAGTCCCGGTAACTGACACTGCCAAGCTTGGCGCCGATACGCTGGCACGCCGTCTCGACCTCCGGTGCCATCTCCGCCATGGCGGTGGCGGGTAACAGCCAGATGGGCAGGGTCAACAGCAGGTGCCTGATGCGTATTTTCATTGCAACTGAAAGTTTAAAAACAAGCCGATAAAGATCACAGCCCCCAGCCAGTTATTGTTCAGACAGGCCTTGAAGCAGAGCTCCGGCGTCCGGTCGCGGATAAGGAACTGCTGATAGCCAGCCATGATAGCAGCAAGCAACAGGCCGACATAATAATAAATACCGAGGTGCAAGCGGTCACCGAGCAACACCAGCACCAGCATCAGCATGAGCTGGATGATGCCGATGATCAGCCGATCCGCGTCGTCAAACAGGATCGCCGTCGACTTCACCCCGATCCTGAGGTCATCCTCGCGGTCGACCATGGCATACATGGTGTCGTAGCTGACCGACCACAGTATATTGCCCAGCAGCAACAGCCAGGCGATGGCCGGTACCGCGCCGGTCTGTGCGGCGAAGGCCATGGGAATACTCCAGCCAAAGGCCAGACCCAGCACGAACTGCGGCAGGTAGGTAAAGCGTTTCATGAAGGGATAGACCAGCGCCAGGCAGACCGCGACCAGTGACAACAACACGGTCAGGCGGTTCGTGGTCAGGACCAGCAGGAAGGCGATGAGGACATAGGATGCCAGTAACAGCCGTGCCTCGCGGACACTGATTTCACCGGTGACCAGCGGACGTTCCCGGGTACGTTCAACATAACGATCAAATTTACGGTCAGCGAGA
This sequence comes from Gammaproteobacteria bacterium, assembly GCA_041564575.1. Taxonomy (GTDB): domain Bacteria; phylum Pseudomonadota; class Gammaproteobacteria; order Eutrophobiales; family Eutrophobiaceae; genus UBA4486. The sequence goes on from JBFGPT010000005.1 coordinate 14,244, forward strand.
TCGTTCGCCACGCATCCGGCCGATCGCATCAGGAACACGCCACAGACAAATACCAGCAGCACCGGCGTGTCGGGCCAGCCGCTGGCGGCGATCCACAGGGCCCAGAGCGTTGGCCACAGTAACAGGAAGATACCGATGGGTTTGTGCATGCGGCTCAGGCGGGCATAGACCAGGCCGCGTTCCCGGAGCACGGGTGACCAGCGCCGCCAGCGGGCCCGCAGTGCTGCAATACCGCGGCGGCACAGTCGCGCCATTACCCCGAGAATGTCGATAACCCGGGGGCGGATCCAGGCGAAGACCGCCGCGGCCGCTGCGGCCGAACGTACCAATAGCTGCCGTGCCGTTTCTAGGTAGCGATGCACTGGAGCAGGTGTGGCAGCAGGATTTCGATGACCAGCAATGGGTAACCTTTGACGGTATACACCGAGCGTCTTCCCCATAAATGTGGCGGCCGTTCACCCTGGCCGGCCAGGGCCAGCCGGTACAACCGGCTGTAGCGTCCGATCCTGCCCGCCTGCGTCAGCAGGCGGGAAATGCCCGGGTCGTTGAACAGCCATTCTCCCAGCGGCCGATCGCCAAGCCGGGCCAGCGGCTGCCGGCAATGGTGGTAGGTTGCCCGCGGAAACAGGCTGCGCGCATACAGCAGGGGCCGGTTTCTGCAACTCAGGTTGATTTCACGGACGTATACGCGCCGGCTGGAATAACGGCCATGCCAGACCGTCTCGCCGGGGAGTGGTCGTTGCCAGTTCTCCTTGATGACATCCAGCCCGAGGTCGTCGGCGCAGAATTGTGACAGGTGCTCGGTCAGCGATCCCTCGCAGGCCAGCACCTCGCGCAGCGCCGGCTTGCAACGTCGGCAATGCATATCTTTCTGCCCGAACCAGCGCGGGGTCACCCTGAAGCCCCTGTTGTGGATCTAGACTTTTTCATAGGCCATGTTCTTGTGTTGCCATCGTGTGATCAATTTATCCGCTACGTCGGGGTGCTGTTCGGCGATCTCGCGCGCGGCGTCCTGCGCGGCCGGTAGCAGCCTGGCATCCCGCACCAGGTCGGCGATCTGCATTTGCGGCAGCCCGGCCTGGCGGGTTCCCATCAGTTCTCCAGGGCCGCGCAATTGCAGGTCTTTTTCCGCGATCCTGAAACCATCCGTGGTCGATCGCAGGGTCTCCAGCCGTTCGCGCGACAGTTGCGACAGCGGCGGCTGGTACATTAACACACAGTCGCTCTGCTGACTGCCGCGCCCGACCCGGCCGCGCAACTGGTGTAACTGCGCCAGGCCAAGCCGTTCGGCGTTTTCAATGATCATGAGACTGGCATCGGGGACATCGACCCCGACTTCGATGACCGTGGTCGCCACCAGCAGATCGATCTCGCCCTGCTGGTAAGCCTGCATAACGCTGATCTTTTCGCGTTCCGCCAGGCGGCCATGTATGAGACCGATGCGCATGTCTTCGAGGCTGGTGCACAGTTGTTCATAGGTCTCCGTCGCGGCCTGGCACTGCAGCGCCTCGGATTCCTCGATGAGTGTACATACCCAGTAGATCTGTCTGCCCTCGTGGGAGGCGGCGTGGATGCGCCGGATGATCTCATCGCGCCGCTCGTTGGAGAGAACAACGGTGTTGACCGGTTGACGCCCGGGCGGCAGTTCATCAATGACGGAGACATCGAGGTCCGCGTAGGCTGACATGGTCAGGGTCCGCGGAATCGGGGTCGCCGTCATGATCAGCTGGTGCGGGTAAATATCGCCGACGGCGCCTTTTTTCAGTAGCGTGAGCCGCTGGTGCACGCCAAAGCGGTGTTGTTCATCGATGATCACCAGTCCCGGTTCCTGGATCTCGACCGATTTTTGAAACAACGCGTGTGTGCCGATAACGGCCAGCGCCCGATCAGACGCCAGCGCCTCCAGCACTGCGGTGCGTTGCGGTTTTTTCAGTTTGCCGGTCAGGCCCAGCACCGGGATGCCGAGCGGTTCGAACCAGGCGCTGAAGTTGCGCAGGTGTTGTTCGCTCAACAGTTCGGTGGGCGCCATGAGTACCGCCTTGTAGCCGCTGGCGATGACGTCCAGCGCCGCCAGCGCTGCGACCACGGTCTTGCCCGAACCGACGTCGCCCTGCACCAGGCGCATCATGGGGACGGTGGCTGCCATGTCCTGTTCGATCTCGGACAGGACCCTGGCTTGCGCCTTTGTCAGTTTGAAATCCAGCGCGGCCAGCAGGCGCGATTGCAGGTCGGCCGCTACGGCCAGGGACCGGGCTCCGTGCCGGCGAATGCGCTGACGAATGCGTTGCAGGGCCAGGAACATGCTCAATAATTCCTCGAACACCAGGCGTTTCTGGGCCGGGTGCGTGCCGTTCAGCAGTTGTTCAACACTGGCATCCGGGGGCGGTCGATGGGCATAGACCAGCGCCGCCGTGAGTTCCGGCAAGTGATGTTTTTCAAGCAGGTGCGCGGGTAACAATTCCACCAGTTGTGCCGGCTGCCTCTCGATGATGTCGAGCGCGAGATCAGTGAGACGCCGGATACGCTGCTGGTGCAGGCCGCCGGTCGTCGGGTAGACCGGGACCAGGGTCGCATCGACCTCGATTGTTTCATCGTCTTTCAGCAGACGGTATTCCGGGTGGATCATCTCGCGGGCCGGGCCCATGCCACTGACGCGGCCGAAACAGCGGATAGTTTTGCCGCTTTGCAGGTTTTGCTGCTGCGCCTTGTTGAAATAAAAAAAGCGCAGGGTCAGGGCGCCGCTGCCATCACTGACGTGGCATACGAGGCTGCGGCGGCGGCCGAAGCGGA
>JBFGPT010000006.1:0-16224 GCA_041564575.1 Gammaproteobacteria bacterium
CCTTCCCCGCGCAGGTGCTCAATCAACGTTTCGAAAAAAACCACGGCTGTACGATCAAGGTGGGTAAAGGGTTCATCCAGGATCAGGACTTCGGGGTCCGTTACCAGCGCCCGGGCAATGGCCACCTTTTGCACCTCGCCCCCGGACAGGGTTCGCGCCGCGCGGTCGGCCAGGTGACCGATGCCCAGGGCTTGCATGACCCGCGAGGTTTTTTCCTGCCGCATGGCGACGGCAACTTTCCTGAACCTGAGACCCAGCTCGATATTTTCGCGCACCGACAGGTTCAGCAGGTAGGGCTTTTGCTGCACGTAGGCCAGTTGCCGGCCAAGCGTGCGCCGGTTTTCCACCGTCACGGGCTGATCCCGGTAGTAGAGCGTGCCGCTGTCCGGTAACTGCAACAGCGCCAGCAGGTTCAACAGGGTGGTTTTACCGGAACCGTTCGCCCCGGTGATGGCCGTAATGGAACCCTGTTCCAGCTTGAACGCATCAATCTCCAGCACCGGATTCGACCCGTAACTGAAACGCAAGCCCTCGAGTTGAAACAGTTCGCTCATGCGCCTCTCCGTTGCAGGCGAAACAACAGGCCGTTGACGATAAAGGCAACACTCAACAGCAGGATGCCGAGCGCCAGCCCCATCTCGAATTCCCCCTTGCTGGTTTCCAGGGCGATCGCCGTGGTCATGGTCCGGGTATAACCCTCGATATTGCCGCCCAGCATCATGGCCACGCCGACTTCGCCGATGGCGCGGCCAAAACCCGTGACCACGGCGGCCATCAGGCCAACACGGAGTTCCCGCATGAATACCGGCAACTGTTGCCAGGGACCGGCGCCGAGACTCCGGCAGGTCTGTAACAGGCGTGGGTCCGCCGCGCTGACCGTGGCCACGGTCAGGTTGGCCATGATCGGCGTGACCAGTACAAACTGGCCTATGACCATGGCCACCGGTGTATACAGAAGGCCCAGTTCACCGGCCGGCCCCTGGCGGGTCAAAATTCCGTACAACAGCAGGCCGACGACGACCGTCGGCAGGGCCATCAGAGTGTTCAGTATCTGCAGAAGCAGGTTCTTGCCGGGAAATTCGTTCAGGGAGATCAGTGTACCGGCCGGCAACGCGACCGCGGCCGCCAGCAAGCTGGCAATTACCGATATACACAGCGATGTCCATACGATGACAACCACTTCCGCATCGAGACTGAAAATGAGTCGCAGTGCGCCGGTGCAGGCCTGTAAGAAATAATCCACGGAATTTGAAGTCGACTGTCAGCTATCAGGGGAGGACATCAGGGTAAAACAACGGTTCGCCGTTAATCCGGTAATCGCGGATCAGGGACTGCCCCTGTGCACCGCGTATAAACGCCATGTATGCCCGCGCGGCCTTCTGGTTGACATGCGGGTGCTGCGCGGGATTCACCATGATCACGTGATAGGGATTGTGCAGGTCCGGATCACCCTCCAGCAGCACCTTGAGGCTCATCTTGTCCCGGTAGGCGAGATACGTGCCGCGATCGGCCAGCGTGTAGGCCTGCTTGTCATCGGCAATGGTCAGCACGGCCCCCATGCCCTGGCCTACCGCCAGGTACCAGTCCCCGCCGGGCTCCCGGCCGGCAGCCTGCCACAGGGCAAGCTCTTTCTTGTGCGTGCCGGAATCGTCACCGCGCGAGATAAACACCTCCTGCGTCTCCGCAATGCGCTTCAGCGCCTTGCTGGCATCGTCCAGGTAAGCGATACCGGCATAATCACCCTCCGGCCCGAGGATCACGAAATCATTGTGCATGACCGGCAGGCGCTCGACGCCGGCGCCCGAGGCGACGAATTTCTGCTCGGCCTGCGGCGCATGTACGAAAACCAGGTCGACGTCACCCTGGCTGCCCAACCGCAGTGCCTTACCGGTTCCTACGGCGATCACATCGACCTTGATTCCGTACTGTGCTTCAAACGGCGGGTGCAGGATTTTCAACAACCCCGAGTTGTCGGTACTGGTCGTTGTCGCCATGCGTAAGCGGTCTTGCGCCTGCGCGGTGTTGAGGCCGACCAGCATGGCAAGCAATAAGCATAACAATGTCCTGTGTAGCATGAATATCTCTCCTACGGGCTTGATGACTGACTCTAGAATTCGACCTGCGCGCGCAGTTGAAACACATCGGGTTCATCGCCGTCAGATGGACCGCCATCGACATCCAGGACGCTGACGTAATTGGCCGTGAAGCGGATCTCCGGCGTGGCAAACCAGTTGACGCCGAGGGTGAAACTGTCGGCCTCGCCGCCGTTGATGTCCTCGTCGGTCAGGTCCAGTTGACTGTAACGCGCCGCCAGTTGCCAGGCCCCCGGTCCGCCCTGCCCCACGGCATGTTTCGGGCTGACGCGGCCGAAGTTACCGGATTTCCTGTAATTCATGGATTCACCGGTCAGGAACCAGCCGAGTTCGGCATACAGTCCGCTGAAATCGAGATCCGGGTTGGCGCCGATCTCGCGATCGACCGTAGTGTAGTAATACTCGCCCTGCAGGTTGAACGCGCCATGCACCCAGGCCAGTTCCGCGACATAGCGCCCGTAAGACGATGCATCGAAGGTACCGGTGTCCACCAGCAAGGTATCCGTGACATGCGATTCCGGCCGTTCTCGGAACCTGAGGGTATCCACCGAACCCGTGGCGCGGTAAGAGGCGGACGCGCCGAGGTGGACGATATTGTCATCATCCAGCAACGGCGCCCAGGTGCCCCGCCCGGACAGTCCCATACCCTCATCGTTATCACTGCTGGCCCCGTCGCGGCCGTCGCCGTACACGCCACCGTACAGGTTCCAGTTCTGCCCGCCCCTGTGCAACTGCAGGCCCAGGTTGCGGCCTTCGGCAAACACATGCGGCAGGCCGCGTTCCATGAAGGTGATGGTCTTGGAACTGGTCATGTTCTGCAGGCTGAACGGTTCCTTGAAATGACCGAGCCGGATATCGAATGCCTCAAGGCCCGTGTAATCAAGGTAGGCGTCCTGGATGCCGCTGCGGCCGGTACTGGTAAATTCGTACTGTAATTTATATTTCCAGTAATCGCTGAGACTGCCGCTGGCAAACAACCGCGCCCGGCGGATCTCGGTACCGTCGTTGTGCCGGGCCACGTCTTCGCCGTAGGCCGCGGCATCCACCTGTATTCTGCCGCCCAGGCGCACATCCGGGCCCGATTTTTTCATGGTTTTGGCGACCTGCTCGATCTCTTCCCGGGCCGCGGACCTGGCGTGCTGTTCCGATGCCGTTGCCGCTGCCTGTTTAATTTCCGCCTGTTGCGAACTTAACTCCTGCTCCGCGATCTGTGTGACCAGCCTGTAGGTGTCCGCATTAATGGTGCCGTTTTCATGCAGCGCCTTGAGCAGTTCCAGCAAGGCGCTGTTTTCCGCGGCGGACAAGGCAAACGCCGGCCCGTACAAAACCAGCATCAGGACAAGTTTTTTCATTCATTCCCCCTTAATATGTTTTATATTACATATTAAATATTTTGTAATAGCATTAAATAACAAAGTAATTATCGTTTAAATATGATTTTTTATGCATATTAAACTTGGGCTGCAGTGGTTCGCCGACGGGCACCGCAGGAAGCCGGTTGATCGGCGCCTGTTTCCCCTGCTCGCGGAAGTCCATAACACGGGCTCGATAGGCCGGGCGGCGACGGCCGTCGGGCTGTCCTATCGCTTCGCCTGGGGACTCATACGGAACTGGGAGTCGGCCTTCGGGCAAACGCTGTTGATCACCGGACGCGGCCGGCGCCAGGGCGCCCGCCTCAGCGATTTTGCGCACGCCTTGCTGACCCAGGACAAGACGGTACATACGCAGCTTCTGCCCGTGCTGGATGAATGCGCGGCAAGGATCAATGCCGACCTGAACCTTGCACAAACGCAGGCCGGCACGGGACACGTGAAAATTCTGGCCAGCCATGACCTGGTCATGAATCTGCTGGTCGGGGAACTGCGTACGCACGCGGGCTGGGACATCGATTATGAGGTGCATGGCAGCCTGGGCAACCTGCGGGCGCTGGCGAAACACGATTGCGATATCGCCGGATTTCATTTCCCGCTGGAGTTCCCGGACAAATCCATGCTTGAGCACTACGATAAATATCTCCGGCGGGCACAGGCCGGTTGCCTGGCGGTAACGACACGGGAACAGGGACTGATCGTGCAGGCGGGCAATCCGAAAGGCATTCAATCCATACGTGACCTCACCCGGCGCTCGGTGCGTTTCATCAACAGGCAGGTGGAATCCGGCACGCGCATCCTCACGGATGCCCTGCTGCGGCAGGAAGGCATCAAGCCAGAGCGGATCAGCGGTTATCTCAATGAGGAATACACGCATAATGCCGTCGCCGCCATGGTGGCGAGTGGCGCCGCCGATGCCGGCATGGGCCTGAAGGCAGCCGCCCGGCAATTCCACCTGGATTTCATCCCGTTGGTGCGGGAGCGTTATTGTCTCGCCCTGGCGCCGGAACTGGACGGCCGCTTCAGTGATATGCTCGGCAAGGCGTTACGCAGCAGCGATCTGAAGAAAAAAATAGGCAGGATCCCCGGCTATCACCCATCCGGTATCGGCAAAGCAGTGCCTTTGGACAGGCTTTTCGCATAAAATCAGGCAGTCGATATCATGGACAAACAGGCGCCAGAAAAATGAAGCTCGAATTCACCACCAACGAGGCCTGCTATCACAAGGCGCGCATGCTCAAACGGCTGATGTCGCTCATCGAAATCTATGAGCTTGAAGCGCACTTTGACCAGGACCTGGTCGATGAATTGAACCGGGAATTGTCGCGGTTCATGAACCAGCCGGAGTTCAGCCACCTGCGCGACGAGGACCTGGAAGACATCATCCGGGCGAAACCGACCACCCTGAAAGACTGGCTGCGTAGTGTCTTTGGCCCCAGCCGCCAGGAGATCAACCTGAGCAAGCAACGCGAAGCCCTGATCGAACGGGCCGAACACGCCGAAAACTGCGCCTTCGAGGCGCTGGCCGACCTCGCCGATGCGGCCAAGGAAAAAGACCAGGCCCTGGCACGCGTACACGAACTTGAATCCGAACTCGCGTCCCTGCGGCGTGACCCGGCCCCGGATGGCTGATCGCCGCGCGCCCGGCAAATATGCCGGCGCCGCCTCCAGACCCGCCGAATCCCTGGAAAACCCGGACAATCCAGTGTAATTTAGCCTGCCCTGCCCGAACCGGTCCGGGACGCACAGCAATCAGTTGAATAAATTGCTATAATTTTCATATAGTTAAAATCAAATTCAGTAACCCGTACAAGCACATGCCAGGCAAACTATTCGTCAAGACCTTCGGCTGTCAGATGAATGAATACGACTCTGACAAGATGCAGGATGTGCTGCATGAATCGCATGCCCTGGAGTTGACCGCGCGCCCGGAAGAGGCCGATGTGATCCTGGTCAATACCTGCTCCATCCGCGAGAAGGCCCAGGAAAAGCTGTTTTCCGAACTCGGCCGCTGGCGCTTGCTGAAAGATAAAAACCCGCGCCTGGTCATTGGCGTCGGTGGCTGCGTGGCCAGCCAGGAAGGCGATCAAATCTGGCAACGCGCGCCCTACGTCGACATGATCTTCGGCCCGCAGACCCTGCATCGCCTGCCGGAACTGTACGACAGGGTACTCAGCGGCGGTCAACCCGCGCTGGATATCAGTTTTCCGGAAATCGAAAAATTCGATCGCCTGCCGGAACCGCGCGCCGAAGGCCCCAGCGCCTTCGTATCCATCATGGAAGGCTGCAGCAAGTACTGCACCTTTTGTGTCGTGCCCTACACCCGCGGCGAGGAAGTCAGCCGGCCGTTCGATGATGTCATTACCGAGATCTACCAGCTCGCCGAACAGGGCGTGCGCGAGGTCACCCTGCTGGGACAGAACGTCAATGCCTACCGCGGGATAACACACCAGGGCGATGAATGCAGTTTTGCCCGCCTGTTGGAGTATGTTGCGGTCATCGACGGCATCGACCGGATCCGCTACACGACCTCGCACCCGATGGAGTTCTCGGACGACCTGATCGAGGTGTACGCCCGCGTACCACAACTGGTGGATCACCTGCATTTACCTGTACAGAGCGGATCGGATCGGGTGCTGGCCCTGATGAAACGCAACCATACCGTGCTTGAATACAAGTCCAGGATCAAAAAATTGCGCAGGATCCGGCCTGACATCAGCCTGTCCTCCGATTTCATCGTCGGCTTTCCGGGCGAGACGGACCGGGACTTCGAGGCCACCATGAACCTGATCAACGAGATCGGCTACGACCAGAGTTTCAGTTTTATCTACAGTGCGCGGCCGGGCACACCGGCGGCCAACCTGCCGGATGACACACCCGTAACAGTTAAAAAGGAACGCCTGCAGATACTGCAAAACCGCATTAACCAGATGGCCGGCGAGATCAGCCGTAACATGGTCGATACCATCCAGACCGTGCTGGTCGAGGGACCGTCGAAAAAGGACCCGCGGGAACTCTGCGGCCGCACCGAGAACAACCGCGTCGTGAACTTCAGCGGCGAGGCCTGTCTGATCGGCACTTTCGTTGACGTCAGGATCACCGGGGCACTGCCCAATTCACTGCGCGGCAGCGCATGCACGAAAGCAATTTCAGACCCAGCAAGCCCAGAACTGGCAGCGGCAGCGCCTTGAGCACGGAAAATTCATCTCAACACCACATCGACCTGGTCCTCTCACCTATCGACAACGAACGGCTCGCCAACCTGTGCGGGCCGCTGGATGAACATCTGCGCCAGCTTGAAAAACGCATCGGTGTCGAGATCAGCAACCGCGGAAACAATTTCAGGGTCATCGGCACTTCCGATTCGATCACGGTAGCCGAGCAGATAATCCGCGACCTGTACGATTCCACGAGCGAGGAAGTCCTGTCCCCCGAGCGGGTGCACCTGTTCCTGCAGGAAGCGACCCACGAGATGCAGGACGACAAGAACACCGTTGAAGAGACCATCATAAAGATCAAGCGCCAGATCATCCGGGGTCGCAGTCCCAACCAGAAACGTTATATAAAAAATATCCAGGAAAATGATATCAACTTTGGAATCGGTCCCGCCGGTACCGGCAAGACCTACCTGGCCGTGGCCTGTGCCGTGGCGGCGCTGGAGCAGGAGCGCGCCCGGCGGCTGGTGCTGGTACGCCCCGCGGTCGAGGCCGGTGAACGCCTGGGATTCCTGCCTGGCGACCTGGTGCAGAAAGTCGATCCCTACCTGAGACCGCTCTATGATGCGCTGTATGAAATGCTGGGATTCGAGAAGGTGGCGAGGTATATCGAAAGAAGCGTGATCGAGATTGCACCGCTCGCCTTCATGCGCGGGCGCACCCTGAACGACGCCTTCGTTATCCTGGACGAGGCGCAAAACACCACCAACGAACAGATGAAGATGTTCCTGACCCGGATTGGCTTCGGCTCCACCGCGGTCATCACCGGGGACATCACCCAGATCGATCTGCCCGGCGGCAAGAATTCCGGTCTCCGTCATGTCATCGAAGTACTGGAAGATCAGGAAGGCATCAGTTTTACCTGGTTCAAATCCGCCGACGTGGTCAGGCATCCGCTGGTGGCCAGGATACTGAATGCCTATGAACGTCACGAGAAACAAAAATCGGATGAAAACGGAACTTGATCTGACAGTGCAGCAGGCAACTACAAACCGCAACTGCCCATACGAGGCATGCATACGCCAGTGGGTCGAGCTGGTGCTGCAACAGCAGCCGGTACCCGCGGACATCACGGTGCGCCTGGTCGATGAAGCGGAATGCGCGGAACTGAACCAGCAGTACCGAAAACGCACTGGTCCGACCAATGTCCTGTCCTTTGCCTACACGGCGGGCGAAAACCTGTGCGGCGACATCGTCATCTGCGCAGCCGTCGTGGAGCGGGAGGCTGCCGAGCAACACAAGGACCTGCAATCCCACTGGGCACACATGGTCATACATGGCACCCTGCATCTGATGGGTTACGATCACACAGAAAACAACGAGGCGGAAGAAATGGAAGCACTGGAATGCACGCTCATGCACAGCCTGGGCTATGCGGATCCCTACCGGGAGGAGACAAACGCATGAGCGAGGAACCGAAAGAAGAGCAACCCGGCTTTTTCAAACGGCTGATCAACCGCCTGTCCGGGATTCCGGCTGACCGGGAATCCTTTATCGACACCATTCGCGCCGCCGAATCTGAAAACCTCCTGCAACCGGACGAGGTTGCCATGATCGAAGGCGTGTTGCAGGTGTGCGAACTTCGGGTCCGTGACATCATGGTGCCGCGGGTGCAGATGGTGGTTGTCGAGGACTCGGCCGATCCGGATATCATTCTCGAGACCGTGATCGAGTCAGGTCATTCACGCTTCCCGGTCATCAGCGGCCACAAGGACGAGGTCATTGGTATCCTGCTGGCCAAGGACCTGCTGTCGGCTATCGCCGAGGACAGCGAAAACCTGGAATTCGATATCCGGGACATGATGCGTCCGGCAGTATTCGTGCCGGAAAGCAAGCGCCTCAACGTGCTCCTGCGCGAGTTCAGAACCAGCCGTAACCACATGGCCATTATTGTCGATGAATATGTCAACATCGCCGGACTGGTGACCATCGAGGATGTTATCGAGGAGATTGTCGGCGAGATCGAGGACGAGCACGATATCGAGGACGAGAATTTTATCAATCAACATGGACGTAACCGCTACACTGTGCGGGCCATTACGCCTATCCAGTCGATTAACGAGTATTTCGGTGTGAATCTCGAAACCGAGGAATTCGACACCATCGGCGGCCTGGTCCTGAACCGCTTCGGCCATCTGCCCAAACGCGGTGAAACGATCGAGATCGATGAATTCAATATCAAGATCCTGCGCTCGGATCAAAGAAGAATTCACCTGATGCGCCTGATGAAACTTGAGCCCAACTCGGAGGCCATGGAAGATACTGCCTGAGCGTAATCCAGATTTTTTACCCAAGAGAGCTCTGCGACAAGATTCTCCCGTTGAACATCACTGGCGACAAACAATGGATGATACAACTGCTCGCCAGCATTCTGGCAGGCAGCCTTACCGTCACCGGCTTCTCGCCTTTTGAATACGCATTTGTTCCCATCTTCACACTGGGCTTGCTGTTTTTCCTGTGGTTCCATGCGGTCAGCGCCAGGCGCGCCCTGCTGATCGGATACAGTTTCGGCCTCGGCCTGTTCGGTTTCGGGGTGAACTGGCTGCATATCAGCATCAACCTGTTCGGCGGCGTCAGTTTTATCGGCGCTGCATTCATTACCCTGTGCCTGGTACTGTTCCTGGCGCTCTACCCGGCGCTCGTTGGCTGGCTGGTTTATCGTTACAGGAAGTGCCAGACACTCGTGATCCTGATCATTGTCATGCCGGCGGCCTGGACTGTCGCGGAATGGTTACGCGCCTGGATATTCACCGGTTTCCCCTGGCTGAACCTCGGTTACAGCCAGATTGATACGCCACTGGCAGGCATCGCGCCGATACTCGGCGTATACGGTGTCAGTTGGTTAACGGCCATGACGGCGGGCCTCATATGCCTGCTGATCCTCGGCCGTAAACGCGAAAAGATCCTTGGCGCTATCGCGTTCGTATGCATCTGGGGATTTTCCATGCAAAGCCAGGAGACCGGCTGGACCCGGCCGCTGGATAAATCACTGGGCGTCGCCCTGATCCAGGGCGGCATTGCCCAGGAATTGAAATGGTTGCCGGAACAACGGCAAAAGACCATCGACCTGTATCTCGACATGAGCCGCCCCTTCTGGGGCAAAGACCTGATCCTGTGGCCGGAAACCGCTTTGCCGATGTTCTACCACGAGGCCACGCATGTGATCACCCGCATTCGCAAGTACAGCCGCGAATACGGTACGGCACTGATCAGCGGGATGGCCTGGAAAAATCCGGAAGGCCGCGATTACTACAACAGCCTGATCCTGTTCGGTGAACCCGACAGCATGTATCACAAGCGGCACCTGGTGCCGTTCGGCGAATACCTGCCGTTTAACGACTGGCTCAGGCCCTTGCTGGCATTCCTGCAAATCCCGATGTCGAATTTTTCGGCCGGCGATCAGGACAATCCGGTACTGGTTGCCGCCGGCCGGGTGATCGGTGTCTCCATCTGTTACGAGGATGTTTTCGGAGAAGAAGTCATAGATGCGCTGCCCCAGGCCAGCCTGTTGATCAATGTCAGTAACGATGCCTGGTTCGGCGATTCAATTGCCCCGCACCAGCATTTGCAAATGGCGAGGATGCGATCGATGGAAACCGGCCGTTACATGCTGCGGGCGACCAATACCGGGATCAGCGCGGTTATCAACGAGAAAGGCAAGGTGATCGAGCAGTCGCCGCAATTCCAGGCACATGCCCTGACCGCGCGCGTCATTCCCTTCGAAGGATCAACACCCTATTCCAGGAGCGGGAATTATTTGATCATCGGCCTGTTGCTGGCGATGCTGGGACTGTGCACATCACGCCGCCGGCACGATGAACCGGATGAAAGCTAGTCTTCCTGCCGCAGTTTTTGCGCCTCTTCAAGGCGGCGCTTGAGTTCCGGATCCTCGTTCGCCAGGTCCAGCACGTCCTTTCTTCTCAGGCGCAACAGGGTGGACGGAACCTTGGCGCGAACGGTCGCCGTTCGCACCTGATCGCCGAGCAACGCCATCTCGCCGAAGAAATCACCGTCCCTGAGCTCGGCAATGGGAGCATCGACGCCGGATTTAGTCACGGTTACGACACCACTGCTGATGATGTACAGCGCATCACCCCGCTCCCCCTCGCCGATGACTTCATCATCCACCAGGAAGGTAACAGGCTGTGCGCGTTTTGACAGTCTTTCCAGGACATGCCCGGACAGGCCGTTCAACAAGGGCACGGTGCCGATCAGATCACTGGGCGCGAGCCTTGGTACGGGATTGGAAATCGGCGGCAGATTGGCCGTGGCGTCCCGCACGCGGCGTTCGATACGAGAGAATACCTTGGCGCCGATCTCGCCGTGCTGAAACGCCTGCTCGGCGTACAGGCTGGCCGCGATCAGTCCCACCTTGGTGTACAGGCGCGTTTCGAAACGCAGGTAAAACTCAGGAAATTCACTGGCGATTTCCTGCAGTCGTTCCTTGCGCCGTTGCAGCCTGGTGCGGTAGATCGTGCAGACTTTTTTGCGATGCTCGGCCTTGAAGTGCTCGTCCGATTCGAGTTTCTCCAGTACCGCGTTTGATATCAACACGCCGGCGAGATCCCGTTGCAACCTTTGCGAAAGGCGCAGGTACTGGTACCTGGACAGCAATCCGGCCACCGCGTCATGTTCACGCATTCTCTTGATCAACGCGCTCTCGACGCGCAGGAACAGGCTCTTGCCCTGCTCCTCCTGTTCGAGGGCATGCTTGTCGGGATTCGACAGCCAGCTGTCGCGATCCCGTTGCAGGGTATTCTTGATATCGAGAAAGGTATAATGCTGAATCAGGCCAATGTCGTACAGGAACTTGTTCTCTTCCAGTTCGATCCTGAGTGCCGTGATGTAAAGATGCCGGATGTCCTGTTCATAATTGACATCCGAATCACTGGATTCGAAAATCTGCGCGTTCTTTTTCTGAATGAGTTGCTTGGTACTGGTACTCATCAGGCCAAGCTTGTGCAGGCGTTCCAGGATATTCTGGGCATTGCGTTCGGCATTGACCAGCGCATGCTTGAGTTCGGAATGTTCATCGTCCGTGAGCCGATCAATACCCAGCTTGTGCATCAACGGGCGTATGGTCGGGGCATTGACCAGCAGGGAGAACATCACCACGCCAAGCGTCATGTTCAACAGCATTTCCCGGCCCGGCATTTCGAGCGGGATGGACAGCACGATGGCGATGGCCAGTCCGCCCTTGAGACCGCCCCACCACATAATGTGCCGTTCACCCATCGTTACGTGCGGCAGGCTGAAGGCCTTGATAGTTGCCGGGACCATGCTGTAGACAGAGGCGGCCCTGGCCACCAGCACGAACACCACGCCGAGCAGGATTTCATCAAAATGGGCGAACAGGGAAGCGACATCCACGGACAAACCGACCAGTAAAAACAGCAAGGAGTTGAAAACCAGTGCAATGACTTCCCAGGTCTCCTTGACGAGGTGGGTTGCCGCCTGGGGGATACGGCCGACGCCGAACACGCCCATGGTAATGGCCGAGGAAACGACCGCCATGACACCGGAGACATGCAGTTCGTGTTCGGCGATGGCGAAACTCGCATAGGCGATCACGATCGAGATGATCAGGTAGGCGCTGACACCGACGTGCATGCGATACAACAATTCGCTGAGGGCAAAGCCGATCAAGAAGCCCACCAGTATGCCGCCGAGAAAGACCCGGAAAAATTCAACGACTGCCAGACCCATATCCGTGACCGACAGCGCCACGCCGCTGATCGCAAGACCGAGAATGATGTTGAAGATCACGATCGCCGTTGCGTCGTTCAAAAGTGATTCGCCTTCAACCAGAATCGTCAGGCGCTGTGGCGCGCCGACTTCCTTGAACAGGGCTACCACCGCGACCGGGTCCGTGGCCGAGATCAGGGCACCGAACAGCAACGCCAGCACAAAGCTGATCTCGAGCAGACTCCAGAGCCCGATACCGATGACAAATGTCGAGATCAGCAGGGCCGGTATAGCAAGCACCATGACCGGGGCAATGTCCTTGATCAGCTTGCGCGAATCGAGGTTGAAGGCCGACTCGAATATCAGGGCCGGCAGGAACAGGAACAGAACCAGTTCCGGCGTCAGTTGAAAGGTAAGCAGATCGTTGAACCCGGGGTAATGCCTGCCAATATGACCGAAACCGATTCCGATGATGACCAGGATAACTGTATACGGGATGGGAATATTACGGCAGATCCCGGCCACGATCATGGCCACGGTCAACAGGCCCATGACGATCAATACAATTTCGGATAAGGGCACGTTCTTTACCTTGGAAGACTTGTTATCTGCTTTGCCGCAAAGAATAGCATCTTACGCCTTTTCCCGCTCTACAAACCAGTTGATGAATACCACGACAATGATCCCTGCCGTACACAACAACAGGGCGTGTATCACTTCGCCGGAAACCGACTCCGGCATGAAAGGCGTGGTTTCCACCAGGTATTCCTTGCCACGCACGGACGTGTAGGTTCTTTCCTGAAACGGCCAGATAACCCAGAGCGATGCCACAAGCAGCCCGATAATGAACAACAGGGTTTGTTTGTAAAACCTGCTCAACAACCAGGACAGGACACGGCTGAACAGCATCAATCCCGTGACCACGCCCAGCCCAAAGGGAATGATAATGGCAAAATCAAAATGACCGATACCATTCAGGACATAGGCATACTTTTTCAGCATCAACAGGATGAATGAACCGGATATCCCCGGCAGGATCATGGCGCATATCGCCACCGCACCACTGAAGAAGATAAACACAGGCGTATTCGGGGTTGCCGCCGGCACCAGGTTGAAGAGATATAGCCCGGCGATGGTCCCCAGCATCAAGAGAATAATGTCTTTCAAGCCGGTTCTTTGAATTTCGATCAGCAGTATCACGATCGAACCGCTAATCAGGCCGAAAAACAGGCCATAGACCTGCTCCGGGTGCGTCTTGATCAATACCGGCAGGGGCACGACCCGGGTAAAAAACAGCAGGGCGGCGAAGATACCCAGGCCCAGCGGGATCAGAAAGGCAAAGTGCGGCCGTTCGACCATGGTCTTGAAATCAAGCCGGAAGAAACTCCTGAACCAGCCGAGATCGAAGGACTTGATGGCGTCGATCAGTTGCTGGTAGATGCCGAGGATCAGGGCGACCGTGCCGCCGCTGACACCGGGCACCACGTCGGCCGCGCCCATACAAAAACCCTTGACCAGTAGTGCCAGACTTCCTTTCAATGAGGTGCCCGTCCTGCATTACTCTGAAGAGGCATGCCGATAGCGTAATCAGCCATCCTGGTTTGCTGCATGAAATTTCCGGCTTTGCTCATGTACGGCATCGACCATGACGGCCACGTGCTCGGGATCGATCTGCGGATGAATGCCGTGCCCCAGGTTAAAGACATGACCGTTGCCATGACCAAAACTTTCAAGCACCCGTCCTACCTCTTTCTCTATGACACCGGCGGAGGCATACAGGACCGCCGGATCCAGGTTGCCCTGCAGGGCGACCTGGTCACCGACCTGCGCGCGGATATCGGCCATATCCACCGTCCAGTCCAGACCGATTGCATCACAACCGGTCGCCGCCACCGATGCGGCCCACTGTCCGCCCCCCTTGGTGAACAGGGTGACCGGCACCTTGTCACCGGCATGTTCACGTGTCAGGCCGTCGACGATGCGTTGCATGTATTGCAATGAAAATTCGCTGTAGGCCGGCCCGCTCAGGAGACCACCCCAGGTATCGAAGATCATGACCGCCTGCACGCCCGCCGCGATCTGAGCGTTAAGGTACGAGGTGGTGGCACGCGCGACGCGTACCAGCAGCTCGTGAGCCAGCTTGGGCTGCGCATAGAGCAGGCCCTTGGCCCGCGCGAAGTGCTTGCTGGACCTGCCTTCGACCATGTAAGTGGCGACCGTCCAGGGGCTGCCGGCGAAGCCGATCAGAGGCACCCGGCCCGAAAGGGCGCGCCGGATCATGCGCACGGCCTGCAGCACATAGCCGAGCTGGTCCTCGGGATCGGGGACGGGTAACGCCTGGATGTCGGCCTCGGTGCGCACTGGCCGGCGGAAGCACGGTCCTTCACCCGGCTGGAAGTACAGTCCCAGGCCCATCGCGTCTGGCACCGTGAGGATGTCGGAGAACAGGATCGCGGCGTCCAGTGGGAAGCGCTCGAGCGGCTGCAGTGTCACCTGGCAGGCGAGCTCGGGTGTCTGGCACAGGGTGAGGAAGTCACCGGCTTGCTTGCCGGTCGGGCGGTACTCGGGCAGATAGCGCCCGGCCTGGCGCATCATCCAGACCGGGGTGCGATCGACCGGCTCCCGCAGCAGCGCGCGCAGCAGGCGGTCGTTGTCTAGCGGGGCGGTCATGCGGCGAACGCCTTCGCGATGGTTGCCTGAATGCCAGCCGCCGCCGCCCTGGGATCGGCCGCGTCGCGGATCGGCCGACCCACCACGATGTAGTCGGCGCCGTTGCGGAAAGCCTGTGGCACGTCGACCACGCGTTTCTGATCGTCGACCGGGCGATTGTCTACCGGACGGATACCCGGGGTGACCACGAGCAGGCGCTCCCCGAGATGCTCGCGCAGCCGGGGCGCCTCGAGGCCCGAGGAGATCACGCCGTCGCAACCGGCCGCGAGCGCCCGCCGGGCCCGCGACAGCACCAGATCCTCGACGCTGCAATCGAAGCCGAGATCGGCCAGGTCGCCGCGGTCCAGGCTGGTCAGTACGGTCACGGCTAGGATCTTGACCTCGCCTTTGGCGCCAGCGGCTGCCTCCATGATGGCCTGATTGCCGTGCACCGTGGCGAAGGTCACGCCGCGGTCGTGCAGACCCTCGACGGCCGCCGCCACGGTGGCCGGAACGTCGAAGAACTTGAGATCGACGAACACCCGGCACTCGCGCGCCACCAGCCACTCGAGCAGGGTGAAATACTCGCCGGAGGTCAGGAGCCCGAGTCCGATCTTGTAGAAGCGCACGGTATCGCCCAGGGTATCGACCAGCGCCCGTGCGTGCGCGGCGTCGGGCACGTCCAGGGCGAAGATCAGCCGCTCGGCTGCCGGGATCGGCTTGTCGGAGAGCAAGGTATAGAGACTCCGGTGGCGGGTCGAGGCCGCGATTCTAGCAGACCGGGCATCCCGGCCCCCGCGGCTCTCAAAATGGGGTCAGACCCGTCAGACCCCACTTTTCAGACCCATTTCCACCCTTACAGCTCAGTCGGTGATGACCGGGTCGCCGACCCGGATCCGTCCGGCGGCGGTGACCCGGCAGGTGACGCCGCCGCGCCAGTCTGACGAGAGCGCCTGCCGCAGCCCGGAACAGGCTTCGTCCATGCGCTCGCAGGGCGCGGTCTCGCCGGTCACCTCGAGCGCCAGGTCCACGCCGATGCGCAGCACGCGACCCACCAATCCGGGGCCCAGCATCAGGCCCTCGACGAGCAGATTGGCGCGGCGGGCCGTCCAGGGCACGGGCGTGCCGAGCTCGGCGCAGGCGGCATCCCAGGCTTCACGCGAGACGACCGTCACCTGGCGTTTGCCGGGCCGTCCGCGAAAGTCGCCGCTC
>JBFGPT010000007.1:0-15618 GCA_041564575.1 Gammaproteobacteria bacterium
AGATCAAGGGCCCGGATAAAAATCAGGCCGAGATCACAACCCAAACCGCTTTGAACGACCCGGCGTCGGACAGCACATCGGCAAGTCCCGGACCCGGCGATATGACCGATACGGGAGAGATTGCGGCCTCGCCCGCGGTCAAGAAGGCCCTGTTATGGCTGGGTCGGCAGAGCCTCGAAGATTTCAGACTCACCTACCCGCCGAAAGACAACGCCTATTATTATTTTGGAAAGCTGCTGGAAGCGGAACCGGACAGCCGGGAGGCAAAGACGGGGATGTTAATGATTGCCGAGCGTTACGCGATACTGGCTGATCAATCGCTGGCAAAAAATGATTATGAAAAATCGCGGGCCTATATCAACATCGGACTGCAGATCGATCCGGATAACGATTCGCTGCAGTCCCTGTCTTCACTCATCGATGAACTGGAACAGGGTTCGTTCTGGAGCACGATCAAAAACATGCTGTCATTGAACTGAGCCGCCGAAACGCTCAGTTGCCCAGTATCTGTTTGGCCTTCGCCTCCTGCGCCTTTTCCCAGGCCTCGATCAGTTTTTTCATGTCATCCAGGGTCAGCTTTTTCGCATCCACTTCAGCGGTTTGCTCCGTTTCACCCGCTTCCTCCGGCATCAGTGTATCTTCATCCTCCATGAGCATTTCCTCATCCTCCTGCTCCGCCAGCGCGGCTTTCTGTTCCGCAGCGCTTTTCGCCTGACCGGCCTCTATCGCCCTGGCCTTGGCCTTTTCGATGTCTTCCTCGGCCTGCAGGAATGCCCGTTCGCGCATAAGATAGCGGTGTTCCTCGGACAGGACAACATCGGTATCATCGATGATCTTGCCGTTCTCGAAAACGAAGATGCGTGGTCCGACCCGGCCACTGCGGTACCAGCCGGGCGGCTTGCCGGAAAGCTGGGTTGTGCCGGTATCGGGATCGGTCCACTGGTACATACGCGCGTCGACCACGGTAATCGGGAAAACAAGCAGGAGAGATAACACGAATTGCAGGTTTTTCATCGGCATGGACATCGCAGTTATGTTCACGCAGAAAGTATAACATCTTGTCTCTGCATGACATGGCTTTAATCGACTCACAGCATCTCAGGATTATCTCCGGTGGCCAGACCGGTGTGGACCGGGCGGCGCTGGACGCCGCTATCGAGTTGTCGCTGGAACACGGGGGCTGGTGTCCGAAAGGACGCCGCGCCGAGGATGGTGTAATTGACCGCCGCTATCTGCTCAGGGAAACCCCGTCCACCGAGTACATCGAACGCACGCGGCGCAATGTGCAGGATTCCGACGGCACGTTGATCTTCAACCGCGGCGAACCCGAGGGCGGTACGGCACTGACCCGGCAATTCGCGCAGGAAATGGAAAAGCCATACCTGCTGATCGATCCCGACAGACTGGATACCCTGGACAATGTTCGGCAATGGCTGCGTGAGCGGGCGATTCACACCCTCAATGTCGCCGGACCCAGGGCCTCGAAAGAGCCGTTGATCTACCGGGCCACCCGGCACTACCTGTTGCGCCTGCTGGCCTGATACGAACACTGCGCAGCTGTCAGGCCTCGATGCAACTCAAATAGGCCTGTTCGATGTCACCGGTCTGGTATCGATCGAAACATTCATCAATCGATCCCTGGAACTTGACCACCCCGTCATGCAGCACAGCGATCCGGTCGGCCAGCACTTCGACATCGGCCAGCAAGTGGGTGCTGAAGAACAGTGATCGTCCCGCCTGTTTCAGCTCCAGCAAATACTGCTTTAACCAGGCCCGGGCACGCGGGTCCAGCCCGCTCATGGGTTCATCCAGGATCATGAGTTCCTTGCGGCTGAGAAAGCAGGCGGCCAGACCGAGTTTTTGTGACATGCCTTTGGAGTACTGGCGTACCGGCTTTTGCAACGCGGCGTACTCAAGGTCCAGTACCCCGAGCACCTCGCGGATCTCGCCTTCGGTAAAATCGACACCGTGCAGGTCCGACATGTAGCGCAGGAAATCATGCCCGCTCAGGTAATAGGGTGGATTGAATTTCTCGGGAAGATAAACCAGGCGATCTCTTGCCTGCGTATCGCGGTTGGGTACTGAAAAAATCCGGATATCACCCGAATCGGGCAGGATAAAATCCAGCAGGCACTTGATCAAGGTGGTCTTGCCGGCGCCGTTGATCCCGATCAACCCTGTGAATTCACCCGCCCTGACGTCCAGCGTCACGCTGTTGAGCACGGCATGGTCCTGATAGGACTTTTTTACCTCGCTGAATTCAATGGCCGCTGTAGTCACCGGCATATTCTAACGTTTATATAAAAGCAGATGCCAGGCATGGCGTGACTGCGCCAGCACTGATCCTGTAGCCCTGCGTAAAAAAAGCCCGCGCGAGGCGGGCTTTTGATTAAATGGATGCTTACCCGATCAGAAAACTAGTACAGGTAGATCGCGTTACAGTTCTGTGCGTTACCGTTGATGTTCCAGATGGTATTGGGCGCCGCACCGGTAACACAGGCGCCGGCCGAACCTTCCAGTTCCACGCCACCAAAGTTGGCGGCACCGACGCCGGCCGTGGTACTGACGCGCATGACGCCGGTGTCCGGAATGGCGTCATCGATCTTCACGTCCAGTTCACGCATGACGTTGACCGGTACGTTGGAGCCGAAAACATATCCCAGGCGAACCACGGCGGCTTCCGGCGCGCGGATCATGTATTCGTCGATCATGCCGAGCAGCACCGTGCCCTGGAAGGCGTTGATGGGGGCATCGACCTGGGCAACATAGGCAGCGTTACCGCCGTAAGCGCCCTGGATAAAGCCGGACAATGCCAGGTGTTGCCACATGGCAGCGGCCTCGGCCAGGGAGCCGTCATCGATCAGGTTGTTGTTGTTACCGCCCACGGTGACGTTGGCGGCAATGGCACCCTGCGCCAGGGCCAGGGGCATGTCACCCGGGATCTGGCGGTAACGGTCGATAAACCCGTAGTAAGCGGCCTGCACGCCGGTATTCTGGTCGGCGAGGTTACGCACACGGGCGCTGGTGATCAGTTCCTGGCCCTTCAGGATCCCGCCGAGCAGCAGGCCAATGATGACCAACACGATGGCGATTTCGACTAGGGTAAAACCGGATTGTTTTTTGATAGTAAGCATCCTCGTATTCCTCGTGATTATGATTGCCTGGCCAGATAAATGCAGATCCCGTGCCATTTTTTTAACTCATTGATAACTGGATATATTCAGCCTCGGGCAGGGAATAAGGCAGGTCTGTGAACGACGATGCCTCGGCACATATGATGAAAACTCGACAGACAGCTTGTCGAAATTACTACAGGTTATTCAGTAAGTTACCGATAGATTATCAGGCTTTCCCGTGCCCGCTGCGCCAGCGGTTACCTTGTTTTAGCTACAACGGCTCTATACACTCGCGGATATCTCATGACTGGTAGCCGCGGCCAGCCCAAGCATAGCGGACGAACCACAGGACTGATAAGAAAAAGCGCGACAATAACATGCTCGGCATACTCAATCGTAACAGTACGCGGATCTTCCTGGTCTCCTTCGTTTTCCTGATCTTCCTGGGTAACGGCACCGGCCTGCTGGAGCTGGGCTTGAGCGGCGAGGCACGTCTGGTCGCCGGCAGCCGGCTGCCACAGGTCCTCAGCGGCGGTTATGACCTGGGCCGGCTGTTGAGTTCACTCGACCTGCTGGCCTTTATCCTGGTCGGCGTACTGTTGTGTGTTCTGCTGCCCCTGCTGGATCCCATCAAGGCCTCGGCCCTGACCTTCGTCTGTATGACGGTACCTTTCCTGGTCAGTTATTACCTGCCGACCCACAATACCCTGATCCCGATGGAATACAGTTTGCTGACGATTCTTATCATTTACGTATTCAATGTCATGATCAGTTATTTCGTCGAGGTCCATAACAAGCAGGCCCTGGTCGAAACATTCAGTCAATACGTACCGCCGGAAGTGGCGATCGAGATCAGCCGCCATCCGGACCGCATCAACATGGATGGCGAGGCGAAACGCCTGACGGTATTTTTCTCCGACCTGCAAAATTTCACCAGCGTCTCGGAGCAACTTAACCCGAGACAACTGGCGACATTACTCAATGAATATTTCACCGCCATGACCGAGGTTCTGTACCGGCACGGCGCCACCATAGACAAGTATATCGGTGACTCGATCATGGCCTTCTGGGGTGCGCCGTTTCCACAGGAGGATCACGCCGAGCGCTACATACTGGCCGCGTTTGAGATGCACGAGGAAATCGAGCGCCTGTGCGGATCATTCATAAAGCGCGGCTGGCCGGCACCATCGATGAGTATCGGCATCAATACCGGTATGATGAATGTCGGTAACATGGGCTCAAAATACCGCGTGGCCTACACTGTGGTTGGCGATGCCGTGAACCTGGCCTCTCGCGTTGAGCATCTGACCCGGATCTACCACGTGCCGACTATCGTGACTGAATCCACGATGAATGAAGCGAAACATATTACCTACCGTGAGCTTGATATTGTCCAGGTGCGCGGAAAACACAATGTCACCCGGATCTATCAGCCGGTGTGCCGTTCGGATAACATCAACGATGACATCAGGCGTGAACTGGAACATCACCATATCGCGCTGAATTTTTACTATGATAAAAACTGGCCCGAGGCCGGCAAGCGCTTTGAAAAGCTGCGTAATGAATACGATAATCCCTATTATGCAAGCATGCTCGACATCATCAAGGACCGTCAGGCATAGACGCTTGCGGTTCTTTCTTCTTGCGTAATTCCTCCAGCTTGTATTTCAGGTAATTGAGTTCATTACTGTCGGTGATGCGGCCGCTTTCCAGTAAACCGCCGATCAGGACCATGGCGCTCTCGACTTCATCCATGTCCTCGAGAATATAGATCTCCATCTGTCGGGCCCAGGCCGGGGCGACATCCTCCGGTACCGATTCGCGGATCTCCCGGGCGAGTTGCAGCGCCAGTGCCAGATCCTTGATCTGGTGTTTGCTGACATACACGGCGTGCGCCATCCACGGCCAACGCCGCTCCGGGTCCTGCCTGAATTTTTCCCTGACGAAGTCCACCATGATCCTTTGGCGATCCTGATCCGTGACGCTGCCGTACACCCGGCTTGCCGAAAGCAATGGATATTGCGAACGCGGGTCCAGGCCAAGAATGCTGTCGAGCCAGATCCGTAAGCGCTGATAATCCAGTTCACGGAAGGGAATGCTGATGCCGGGCTGGTTATCGAAGGCCTGTAACCAGAGCATGAGGAATTTCGCCAGCGCCGCGTTGTCACCCAGGGCTGCCAGTTCCAGCAGGCCGTGTTCGGGTACCGGCGGCAGCTTTCGTGCAAATACCTCCCGACCAGGCAGATACCCGCTAAGAACGACCTGCAGGACCAGGCATGCCAACAACAGGATCAGTACGGGCCGCGGCACATGACTGACGGGCCGCTCGCGGCCGGCGTCGTACATGGACTTGAGGCCCCGCATCAAATCTCCATGCGGTACAAGTCAAACAGGGAACAGGCGGAAAGCAGGATGACATAGACCAGCGTCTGGACCAGGTTGGTGGACAGTGCCGACAGGTCCGGCGCGGCGTAGATCAGCCACTCCGTTCTGGCAAACAGGTCCAGCCGGGGCAGTACCAGGGCGATGAGGTCCAGCAGGCTGTTGATGAAATCCTGTGACAGGGTATTGGTCTTCAACAGGGGGCTGTCGCTGATCAACTGTATGGTTTCCATGCCGCGCGCGAGCAGGTAGAACGCCACCACGCCGCTGAATGCCTGGGTGACGCGCCGGAAGGTAAATACGAACAGCAGGCTGAGGCTGACCACGATCAACAGTTCGAGCACCAGTGACAGGCACCAGTATATGACCGGGACAAGGTCCGAATAAAACAGCAGGATGACGGAAACGCTGAGCACGACCACTACGGAGAGCAGGGTATAGCCGATGAGCTTGCCGAAATAATATACGCGCCGCGGATACGGCAGGGCCAGTATGTAATCAAAGCCCTTGTCGTTGTATTCACGCACGATACTGGTAATCACGAACAGGCCGATGACGAACACGCAGAAAAACCTGAGCAGGCTGGCGATGATGGATGCCACGAACTCACGCGATTCTGTGATAGCCAGTTCCGAGACGAACTCCGACAGGCCAAAGGCGCAAACCAGCCCGGTCAGGGCCAGCATGAACAGGCGGTTCCTGATGGCCTCCAGATAGGTATATCGGGCAATGACCAGTACCGGGGAATTGATCTTCATAACATATCAGGCTGTATGTAAAGGGGCGTCCGCTGGCCGGCCCTGTATCCTGCCATCGATTTAACCAATATAATATAACCGATTTACGGAAACCGCACCGCATGACTTCCAATTCTATCCTGAGCAGGCAGATGCTGGGCAACCTGAGCCTGGTGCTGATGCTGGAGTTGATTCATTTCGCGGTTTGGGTGGATTTCGGCAGCGCCCTGTCACATGCGATGATCCTCGTGCATCTGGGTCTGTTTCTGATCTGGCAACCGGTCTGGCGCAGTGACGAATCCATCTCCTGGCTGAACAGCGGCCTGTTCATAATCTTTATCCTGGTCTTTGCCAGCTTTATCAACCTGTGGCTGATATTTATCTGGATAATCCTGCTGATCGGTTTCCTCGGCGGCTTCATCAAGCACAACACTTCGGACCAGATCATCTACATGATCACCCTGGCATTCCTGATCAGTGAATTACTGATGGGCGTGACCACGCAGATATTCAGGATCAATATCGGTCCGGTCGCCTACAAGCTGTTTTTCTACGGCCTGTTTATCCTGCCGCTCACCATCCTGATTTTCATCAGACGTGTTTCCACGGTCATTCATGAAAGTGTCGATTTGTTACGTGCAGTGTCCAGCGCCCTGCTCGTCAGCCTGGTGGCCCTGGGCAGCCTGCTGAACATGTATCACACCGGCACCGGTTACCTGGACGCATTGATAGGGACCATAGTGGCGATCTCGTTCTCGCTGATCGTCATCAGCTGGTTGCTGTCGCCGCGCCTGGGGTTCAGCGGACTGTCACAGGTCTGGTCGCAGTCGCTGCTCAACATCGGCACGCCGTTTGAACAATGGTTGTCCACCATCTCGAGTCTGAACCAGGAAATTATTGATCCTGAGGAATTTCTCGAAGCCGCCATGGAGGAATTGACCAACATCTCGTGGATCAGCGGGATCCACTGGCGTGTCGATGAGCGGGAAGGTATGCACGGACAGGAAGATAAACACCTGGTACATATTACGGTCAACGACCTGGAGGTGATCCTGTATACACGTCTCGTTGTGGGCGGTGCGCTGTTCCTGCATTGTAATCTTTTAATCAAGATCATCGAGAACCTGTATACCTCCAAGATACAGGAACGCAAACTCAATCAGCAAATACATTTGCAATCGATCTACGAGACCGGGGCGCGCATCACCCATGACATCAAGAACCTGCTGCAGTCGATCAAGACTCTGGCGTCCATCGTCGACCAGAAGGAAGCTTTGAGCGAGGACAAGCAGAAGCTGATCCGGTCCCAGTTGCCAAACCTGTCCCGGCGCCTGCAACTGGCACTGGACAAACTCCAGGCCCCGGAGATCAATACGCGGGAAAACCGCGATATTACGTCATGGACTGAGGAACTGAAAAACCGTGTCGACCCCTCGCTGGCATCGGTCACGGCCAGCATCAGCATCAACCATGAAATACCCGCCGACCTGTTCGACAGCGTCATCGACAACCTGCTGGAGAATATCGCCAGCAAGAAACAGCTTGAGACCGGGATCAGCGCCGATATAGAAATCCTCGCGGATGCCGGGCGGGTCAGGATCCGGGTGCGGGACAGCGGCAGCGCCATCCCGGAGAACAAGGCGATGCGCTTATTCGGTGGCGCCATCGACTCCGAAAACGGCCTGGGCATCGGCATCTACCAGGCCAGCCGCCAGGCCGGCCTGAGCGGATACACATTAAACCTCACGGACAACCGTGACGGCCAGGTCTGCTTTCAGTTGGAAAAGGAATTCAGCGACTAGATCAGGGCAGGCGCCCCGATTGTACCAGCTTGCTCTTCAGTATATTGGGAGAGATCCAGATCACCAGGTCATCGATACCCAGCGGACTCGGCGCGGTGACGGCCGTCGCTCCGGGCGGGCCTGGTCTGATGTAGTTGGACGAGATAAAAATGCCGTCCTGGTCCAGGTTCTCGAGTTCCGAACACAGTGGCGGGGCATCGATCAGGCCGGCGGCGGCTACCGCGGTGCGGGTGATATTGCCGCCATGGGACACCACGACCGCGAACACGTTCTGGGCGATGATGGTTGGTGGCAGCACCGCCGGTGGCGACGGACAGGCCGCGGATACGTTTTGTATTGTGAAGTTGCCGACCGAGCAGGTATCGATGGTCGACAGGTTTTCGGCGGTTACCACGCAGTTCGTATCATTCAGCCCGGGTGTGCCGTTACCGGTAATGTCCGCGGCAAAATCCACCACGCTATAGGTGAACCAGCTTTCCCAGTTATCGAACTGGTTAACACCCAGGGTCACCCAGGGCAGATTACCTTCCAGAATATCGTTAGGCGTGGCCTGTCCGGGATTGGGATCGGCGGCACAATTATTACCGACCAGGTCTTCCACGCCGTCATTGATGGTATTACCGACACCGGGACAGTTTCCTGCGGCCGCGCGACAGTCCGGACAGGGCAAGCGCCCGTTGGCGATGGCAAAACCGTACAGGGATTCCTCAACTGACTTAAGCCGTGTCTGCGTCTCCACCCGTCGTTCGGATTCAATGCCTTCACGTAGCGGCAACAACAGGCCGGCCAGCAGCAGGCTGACGATGAACAGAACCACGGTCAGTTCGACCAGGGTAAAGCCCCGCAAGCACCGCCATGTAACCTTGACGTTATTCATTCAGGGGATCGCCGTCGTAAGTATCGAACGAATCTGATCGTTAAAGGCATTGGAGAAAACCTGTTTGTCATAGGTCAGATCAAGATCGGAATTTTCGATATCAAAATAATCATTCAGCGCCGCATTGGGTCGTGGCGTTGCAGGACTCAGATCCTGTCCGGCGACGACCGCCAGCGCCCGCACCGTATTGCTTACCTGATTGACGGCTGCGCCACTGGTCGCGGTCATTATCAGGCAGTTGCCGTTGCAAACCCCGGGACCGGCCGCCGGCGCCGCGGCATTGAACACACCCGGCACCGGTTCACTGGCCGGGTAGGCCAGGTACACCAGGTGATGCCAGTTGTTATTCACAAACCACGGCGGCAGTTCCGGCGCGACATCCGGCGGGGTTTCACCGGCGTCCAGAAAATCACCGTCAAGGTTAGCATCATTACCCGGATCAACATAATCTCCATCCAGATTCTGATCGATGCCAATGGCATCCAGGTGAAAGTCCACACCGGCCAGGGTCAGGTTGCCGGTATTGCCCGCGTTCAGGGTCAGCGTGGCGCGGCCGCGCTCCCCGGCCGGCATGCAGACATGCGTGGGATCGAGAAATAAAGTGATCAGGGGACAAACGGCCCAGGGTGCACCCACAACATCGACGGCCTGTATGGTCAGGGTGCCGTTCAGGGTGTTGACACCGGCGGTATTCAGATCGCGAGTGCGGGGCGTGACCGCCGTATCCGGCGTGGTCGTGATATGCGTGCCGTCATCGGTATGATTGATGGTATAGGTATAGGTGCGGGTCAGGTTCTGGAAGAACAGGAAACAAATGAAGCCGGTAGGCCAGCACATGGTCCCGTTATACACAATCTGCCCGGTACAGTTATAGGTATTGGCATCCACCCAGATGCATGTCGGCGCCGGGGCATTTGTGAAGACCAGCGGATTGATGATCGGCCCGATATCCGGATCATTGCAGTTGGAGTTGCGCATGCAGTTCTCGGTTGGCGGCACGATGCCGCTGGACACATAGGCGCCGCCGGTCAGGGTGCTCCAGGTGGCGCTCATGGGCGAGGTGTTGGGATAATTGCCACCAACGATATGCACCGGGAGATGTCCCGCAGGGGTCCCGGGTTGACCGACGAAACCGGGCGGCACCGGCGGTAATGCCGGATTGGTAAACGGCGACAGCCACGGGAGCGTTTGATTGCCCGCGCCGAAGCTGTTGCGGTAATTGTTGAAAGTGAAATTCACCTCGTTCAATACACGTTTCTCGACGGCGGCCATGAGCTCCTGCGTGGTGATTGCGATAGCCCGGTCATTAAACGTCAGACCATTGTCGTTTATCAGGTAGGAAATGAAACTGGTATCGCCATTGCTGTTATCGTTCTCAAGGTAATTGACCGCCAGATTCGGCCCCAGGTTTCGCTGTTGATTGGCAAAAGCGGGCCCGGGCGCGAATATGATCGCGACGACGTTTTGCCCGTCAAGCGTCACTAATGGCGCAGTATTTACAGTATCGCTGTTCAATGGGGCGAACAGCGCCGGGTTGAAACGAAAATTATCGGACAGTGCGTACCAGAGAACCTCGCCGCTGTCGTCCATCAGCATTTCCTCTTCCAGGGTCTCGTACGGCAGGCGTCCAATAGCGTTTGCGCCGCAGGGGGTATCGGCATCACCGTCATTATCGGTATCCGGGCAAGGCAGGTAACCTGGCCCAGGTCGGGGGATCGCGCCGCTGCGCTCCGGGGTGGTCAGGGCATAGGCGATCAGGGCCTTTTTCGCCTGCTCCAGAGAACGATAGGAGTCCTGGATATTCTCGCCCTGGACCAGGTTGACATTCAGCCTTGTGATCAGCATGAACGAGGCGCCGGTGATGATGATCAGCATCAGTACCATCAGGGCTACACCCTGTTGTCGTGATTTAAACGAGCGCCTGTAACGATATAGTTTCATCATAAATTATGATTGCAGGTTTACTGCCAATAAGCGCGCTTCACTTTCATTAACCGCTTGCGGCCGGGCCGGGGATTGGCGTCGGCCCCTGGATTGTGACTGTATTTGTGACGGGTTCCGCCGGCATCCGGCAACAACGGTAACAGTATTCAGTCTGTCTCTTCAGTATTGTCCGTGTTTTGTTCCGGTTCATATGCCTGGCCAACCTTCAGTGTGACCTCCGTCACATTGTCCGGCAGTTTCAGCTTCACGCCATCGCTGGCGATATCGGATTCATGCAGCTGAATATCCTGCATGACCGAGTCACCGTCCAGCGTGCTGGTATCATTGATCCAGGCCGCGTTCTTGCCGTTGGCGCGTTTCACCACGCCACGCAGTACCAGGGGCTCGGTCAGCACCGGTTCTTCATCGACGGGGATTTCCGGGAGTCCGGTATCTTCGGGCGGTAGTGGATTTATCACTTCCGGTTCGGGCATCACCTCGACGACTGGCGTGGGTGGTTGCTGGCTGAGTTCGCGTACCCGCTCGAGTTTCAGCCGTTGCGCCGGGCTCAGGAACAGGCGCCCCAGGCTGTCCGTGGCAAATACATGCAGCGGCACAACAAGCGTCACGGTTGCCAGCAGCAGAAACGGAAATTTCATGATGGATATTTTCATGAGGTCAGGTCCTTTCCATCTGCGCGTTTGATAGTGAACCAGTTGATCTCGCAGCTTGCTTCGATATTGCCCTTGGTGGCTTCATACAACACCTGTTTCTGGCTGCGTTGTAATTCGCAACTGTTCACACGGTTCAGACCCAGCGAATTCTTTTCGATGGTATCCAGCAGATTGAGCAAATCACCTTCGTGCAGAAGTTTCAGGTCAATTGTCATATTACTGCTGTAGATCCTGAAATTGCCAAGCTCAAGCGGATATTCGAAATCATAGGGATTCTGTGTTGATATCTTGTAATTCAGCATGGGCAGGCTGGTCTCTTCACCATAGGAACGCAGCACCTCTATCCAGTTAAGGCGCTGTTCACGGCCAATAATGCCCTGTTCAAGCAGCTCTACATACTGCGGGTAGTATTCGTGGATCATGTTCTCTTCCTGATCAACAGCCAGATAACGCTGACTGATTGACTGGAATATGGCCTTGTTCTTGTTGAACTCAAGTTGTACCTGCTGCTTGAAATACAGTGAGGCACCAATCATGCCGGTGGAAACCAGAACCGCGACGCTGAAAATGATCACGGCGGTGCGCATGATCGGCCATTCCATATTACCCTGGCTCATTTTCATAAACCCCCAGTGCTATTTTCATGGAGAACTGCGCTTCCGATTCCGTGACGCCCATGGCTCCCTGCAGACTGGAATCAGAACTGATATTCAGCGGCAGCGAAGTAATAATGACATCCGACACGCCATCCTGGTTGCGTATGGTTTCCGCGAAGGCATTAATCATGGCAATGGCCTTGCGATAGTCGCCGTCAAAGTCCGATATCTTGGCGTGCAGATTTGCAATCTGGTAATACAGGTGACCGGGCTCTTCCGTGGGCAGACCGGACAAGACTGGCGCCGGCTGTGCCATGGCCACCGGCCTGCTCGCCGGTTGTTCGCCGATATTGTAGGCCGGGTCATGACTCTGCGCCCATTGCAACCCGTCAAGGACTATTGATGGAAACTGATTTAGCCCTGTACTGATCACCTGCAATATCGGCAAGGGGTTGGTCCGGTATTTTTTCAGATCATCGGCGATCCTGGCCAGAACCTGAAGTTCACGCGGTTCGACCGGCGTTGCCGGCAGGCCCTCGCGCGCCAGCTGGTAACGTTCATTGTAGAAATCCGCTTTCGTGGCTGCGGCAATGCTCTGCTGTTTATAGTCGACCGTATGCATCAGGTTGATGCCGCTATAAATAATGCCGGAAACAAGGATCAGCAAGCTTGCCGCATACAGGCCAAAGCGCAACTTGCGCATGGTAAAATAACGTACGTCCTTTTCCTTGGCATAATGATTGTCCGGCTTCTTGCGCAATGCCAGCCAGGCCATTAACTGGTCGCAGAAAGGCGTTTTGACCTCGATATTGGCCTCGGCCCGGGCGGCAAGTTCCTGGATGTCCAGCAAATGATATCGATGGGTCTCGGTATCCGCCAGCTCCTGTTGCAACTCGCTGAGCATTTTTCCATGTGCCAGAAAATAGATATCCAGCGGTTCTTCACCCGAGATAAATCTCAGGCTGGAAAGATAACGCCGGATCTTCTCTATCTCCTGGTTGATGAACGGCGCATAGGAAACCGTGCCAAACCGGGGCATCTTGATGCTACGGCTTATCTTGAGTTCGCCCCTGGAGAAAAACGACTGCCGCAGGCCGCTGATGCTCTGCAGGGATACCACCAACATGTTTTCGGCAGATTCCGGAAAAAGGTTCAGTATGTCCTGCATGAAGATAGCCAGTGAAGTGACGCCAGCAACCGGTACCCGGTGTTTCTCCAGCAATGCCAGCCACGGACGCAACAGTGCCGGGTTGGTGATCGAGGTTAACAGCACGCGATCATCGCGGCGTCCGTCGGGGTCACGCCCCTGGATCCTGTGATAACTGTAAGTCGCGTCACGGAACAGACGGTTCTGCTTGCGCTGTATCACCGCCTTGCGATCGGCGCCGAACACATGTGGTATGGTTTCCTGCCTGAATTCCTCCTCGGCAAAGTCCGCAAGTATATAGACCGGTTGCTCCGGCACATCCTGCAGGTAACGATCGAACTGGTGTTGCCCGCCCTCGTCGGCATCGAACATGTACGAATTTGTGATCCGGCCGCGTAGCCAGTGGTAAACCGCCAGCTTCTCCGGCCCGAGCAGGATCACCCTTCTTGGCAGGCGATCAAATCTTGATTTTAGTGATGAGGTCATAAATCGGTCCCAGTACGGAAAACATGACCCAGGCTACAATGCCGCCCAGGGTTACGGTCATGACCGGCTCGATCATGCTTTGCAAGCGGTCGATGGATTCCCTGACATCGCGAGAATAAAAATAACTGACATTTTGCAGCGACTCCTGTAATGCACCGGTATTTTCACCGACCCGGATCATGCGTAACACCAGCGGCGGAAAAAGTCCCGTAGACTGAAACCCCTGGCTGAGCGTCGAGCCGTCGGCGATTTGCTGACCCACCTGGCGCATGGCGTTGGCAATGACCATGTTCCCGGCTATCTCTTCACCAGTGCGTATACAGTCGATAATGGTGATGCCGGAGGCGTACATCATGGCAAAAAAACTGGATAAGCGGGTCAGTATAATCTTCTTGAGGATGGGCCCGATCACCGGGATCCTGAGCTTGATGGCATCGACACGATAGCGGAAGGTCGGACTGTATCTGACGCCTGTGGTGATGCCAACAAAGGCGGCGATGGGCACAAACAGGATGATGTACCAGTAATCGACGAAGGCGTTGGATACGAAGATCAGCGCCTTGGTATGTGCCGGGATTTCATGTCCCATGGTCTTGATGAATTTCAGCAACTCGGGCACGAGGTATATCATCAGGAAGAACACCACCAGTATCACGATGCCGCCCACGAAGGCCGGATACATAATCAGTTTCTTGGCATGGGCCGCCTGTTCATCCTGCCACTTGAGATTTTCGCCGAGGTGCAAGAACACCTCGCTGATCTCGCCGGTCTGTTCGCCGGCCTGGACCAGGCTCGAGAAGACGTCATCGAATACCGAGGGAAACTGTTTCATCGACGACGCGAGCGTCTGTCCACCCTCGATGGATTCGATCATGGCGGACAGCACTTCCCTGAGACGTGGGTTGTCAGTGCTGTCGCGCAGGTCCTGCAGGCTGTCAATAACCGGTACACCGGCGCGCGCGGTTTGCTCCATGTGAAAACAGAAGGTGATCAGATCGCGGCGCTTTACTCCCTTGCCGGTCATGCTGGCACCGGTTGACTGGATCTCCTTGTAATTGACCAGGTCCAGACCCATCTTCTTCAGGCGCATTTCCAGATCGGCGACATTCATCGCATCGACCCGCCCGTGGTGAGTCAACCCGGATCCATCAATTGCCTTGTATTCAAAAAAGTCCATGGATCGTTTTCAATGTCACCCTGTTCACAAATGCAAGAATTCTCACCTTCACTCCAATAGACAACACGCCTGTCATTTCTGTTTCAACCGGCTGGTAAGATCCACTACCCGCGTGACTTCCTCAAGGCTGGTGGAACCGTCGATAACGCGGCCGGTACCGACCTCGGCCAACGTCCTGAACCCTTTCGAGATCGCCAGCCGTAACAGATCGCCCTGGGTGCCACCGCGCGCGAGTAGTTCGTCCATTTCCTCATCAAAGCGCAGCACTTCCATCAACGCGATGCGTCCCTTGTAACCCGAGTTTTCACAACGCCGGCAACCCTTGGGCCGGTAAATCACCTGTTGCTTGTCCGTGACCTTGAGGGCCAGCAGGTTTCTCTCCATCTCGCCAAGCTGGTAGGGTTCCTTGCAACGCTCACACAGCCTGCGCACCAGCCTCTGCGCGATAATGCCGACAATATTACCGGCCATGATGTGCGGCCTGATGCCGACGTCCAGCAGGCGCGGGATGGCGCCGATGGCGGAATTCGTGTGCAGGGTCGAGAATACCTGGTGACCGGTCATGGCGGCGCGAAATGCCATGTTCGCGGTATCCTCATCGCGGATCTCGCCGACCAGTATGATGTCCGGGTCCTGGCGCATGATGGAACGGATACCGTTGCTGAAATCCAGCCGCCCGCTCTCCTGCACGGAACTCTGCC
>JBFGPT010000008.1:0-15226 GCA_041564575.1 Gammaproteobacteria bacterium
TATCCCGTCGGCATGCGTGTCGCCCACAGCCAGTACCAGAAGCATGGCGAATACCTGATTAAACATTCCGACATGGCCGGCTTCTCACGCCAGGAGCAGGCGCTGATCGCTACCCTGATCCGTTATCATCGCCGCAAACTGTGGTCCGACCCCGCCAAGCTCGCGGTGGATGAACCGGTCGACAAGGTGCAGCGCCTGTGCGTGATCGTGCGGCTTGCCATCCTGTTAAACCGCAGCCGCAGCCAGTCATCGTTGCCGGAATTCACCGTGACCGGCAAGAACTCGGATGTCAGCCTGGCATTTCCCGACAACTGGCTGGATGAAAAACCCCTGACCGAGGCCGACCTCGGCACCGAGGCGGACTACCTGAAGAACGCGGGAATGAAACTGCGCTACCAGTGATCCGGCAGTTAGCCGCAGAAATGCTCCAGCAAGAACTGCTGCACGGCCCTGGGCCTGGAATTGCCCGGCCGGTTGCGCCGGTAACTGCCATCACTTTGCAGGCACCATGACTGGCAGTTATCGTTGAGATACGGCAAAAGGCCATATTTCATGATCTGGTCACGCGTGCGTTTCTCCTCGATCGGGAAACAGGCCTCGACCCGGTGGAACAGGTTGCGTGGCATCCAGTCGGCACTGGAACAATAAATTCGTTCATCCCCCTCGTTCAGGAAATAGAAGATCCGGGTATGTTCGAGGAAACGCCCGATGATGGAACGCACCCGGATGTTTTCGGACACGCCCTTGACCCCGGGCCGCAGGGCACAGATCCCACGGATGATCAGATCTATCTTGACCCCGGCCTGCGAAGCCGAGTACAACGCACGGATGATCTCGGGTTCCAGCAGCGCATTCATCTTGGCGATGATGCGCGCCTCCTTGCCCTGCTCGGCCAGCGATTGTTCATGCTGTATGAAATTCATCAGGGCCTTGTGCAGGGTAAACGGGGATTGCAGCAGTTTTTTCAGGCGTCCGGCTCGTCCCAGGCCGGTGAGCTGGTGAAACATCTTGTTGACGTCCTCACCAACGGCCTTGTCACAGGTGAGCAGGCCATAATCAGTGTACAGCCGTGCGGTGCGGGCATGATAGTTTCCGGTACCGAGGTGCACGTAACGGCGCAAGGTGCGTCCCTCGCGCCGCACCACCATGATCATATTTGCGTGGGTCTTGTAGCCGACCACGCCATAAACGACGTGGGCGCCGGCCTCCTGCAGGTCGCTGGCGAGTTCGATATTGGCCTCCTCGTCGAAACGCGCGCGCAGTTCGATGACCACCGTAACCTCCTTGCCGGCACGGGCCGCATCTTTCAGGGCAGCGACAACCACGGAGTCATCACCGGTACGGTAGAGGGTCTGTTTAATCGATAACACGTCGGGGTCGACCGCGGCCTGGCGCAAAAACTCGATGACCGGGGCGAATGACTGGAATGGATGCATGAGCAGAATATCGCCATTGCGCAGGCTCTCGAAGATATTGCTGTGCTTGATCAGCCGCGGCGGCAGGTCCGGCGTGAATCCCGGGAATGTCAGGTCCGGTCGATCGACCAGGTCCGGGATCGCGGTCAGGCGCCCGAGATTAACGGGGCCGTTGACCTGGTACAGGTCTTCCGCGCTGAGTTGGAACTGCTCCAGCAGGAAGCTGGACAAATCGGGCGGGCAATTGTCCGCAACCTCGAGCCGGACCGCGTCATTAAAGCGGCGCGAGGGCAGCTCGCCCTCCAGCGCGCGGAGCAGGTCATCCACCTCTTCATCGTCCACGAACAGGTCGCCGTCCCGGGTCACCCGGAACTGGTAACAGCCGTTGACCTTCATACCCGGGAACAGGTCGCCGACATGGGCATGGATAATCGAGGATAGCAGGACGAAGTCGTGCGGCGCTTTCACCACCTCTTCCGGTATCGGCACCAGCCGCGGCAGCGAGCGCGGCGCCTGGACGATGGCCAGGCCGCTCTCGCGGCCGAAGGCATCCTTGCCTTCCAGCGACACGATAAAATACAGGTTCTTGTTCAGCACCTTGGGGAAGGGGTGCGCCGGGTCCAGACCGATGGGACTCAGCACGGGCAACAGTTCACTTGTGAAGTAACGACGGATCCAGCGCGCCAGTTTCGGTTTCCAGTGGGCACGCCGCTGAATGCGGATCCGCTGCTTCGACAGTTCCGGGATAATAATGTCGTTGAGAATCCGGTATTGCTCATCGACCAGTTCCAGTACCGTCTCGCGAATATGCCTTAGGATCTCCGCCGGTGACATATTGTCCGCCCCGGTCTGCACCGAACCGTAGCGGACCTGCTGTTTCAGGCCGGACACGCGGATCTCGAAAAATTCGTCCAGGTTGGTCCCCGCGATACAGAGAAAGCGCAAACGCTCCAGTAATGGCAGGGATTCATCGCGGGCCTGCTCAATGACGCGGCGGTTGAATTCGAGCAGACTGAGCTCCCGGTTGATATAGAGTTCCGGTTGCTTCAGATCCGCTTCATTCAGTTTCAGGCTAAGGTCATTCATAGGTTAAATTTGCGCCAGCAGTGCCGATCTGACACACGGCGTCTTTTCCCGCCATGATCTGCCATGACGAAAAACCAGCGTTTCAGACTATCAAGAGCATATGTCATTTTCGTGACACGGTCCTTGATCTGTGTAATATTCTTCTCAATCAGGGTTCCAGAGGTCCCGGAAATTGGCTGACAGCTATTTTACCAAGATTTTCGGCCATTCGCCGATCACACCGCTGCAACAGCATATCGGCAAGGTCATCGAGTGCGTTGAATGCCTGCTGCCGTATATCGAGGCGGTGATCAACGAGGACTGGCAACGGGCCGAACAGGTTCAATCGGCGCTGGTGCAGTTTGAAAACGATGCCGACACCATCAAGAACCAGCTCCGCATGAACTTGCCTTCAGGGCTGTTCATGCCGGTCGACCGGCGCGATGTGCTCGAGGTCCTCGACTTGCAGGACCAGATCGCGAACAAGGCCAAGGATATCTCCGGCCTGATCCTGGGCCGCAGATTGGCCGTACCCGGGCCCGTACAGGACACCTATGTCAGATTTCTGAAACGTTGTATCGATGCCACGCATCAGGCGCAGGTCGCGATAAATGAACTCGATGAACTGGTCACGACCGGTTTTCGCGGTGACGAGGCGATCCGGGTCAAGGGCATGATCGCCCGCCTGCATGAGATCGAGGAGGAAACCGATGAACTGCAGGTCAACCTGAGGTCGGAGCTGTTCGCGATCGAGGACAGCCTGCCGCCGATACACGTCATTTTTCTTTACAAGATAATCGAATGGACCGGGGACCTGGCCGATGCCGCCCAGAGTACAGGAAATCGCCTGCAATTAATGCTGGCAAAATAACAACGAATATACCCCGTGGAACACACCGTAATATTGCTGGTATTGGCAGCCTGCTTCGGGCTCTTTATGGCCTGGGGAATCGGTGCCAATGATGTCGCCAACGCCATGGCGACCTCGGTCGGCTCCCGCGCGCTGACCCTCAAACAGGCGATCATCATTGCCGCTATCTTCGAGTTTGCCGGCGCCTTCCTGGCTGGCGGCCAGGTGACCTCTACCATACGCAAGGGCATCATCGACGCTGATCTGTTGTCGGGTTCACCGGAAATACTTGTCTATGGCATGCTGGCCTCGCTGCTGGCTGCCGGTATCTGGCTTCTGGTCGCCTCGCGCTACGGCCTGCCGGTATCGACCACCCACTCTATTGTCGGCGCGATCGTCGGCTTTGCCGTCGTCGGCATCGGTATCGAGGCCGTGAAGTGGGGCAAGGTCGGCACCATTATGGCCAGCTGGGTGGTCTCACCGTTGCTGGCCGGCACCCTGGCCTACGCGCTGTATAGAAGCGTACAGTTCCTGGTGCTGGAAAAAAGCGATCCAATCAAGTATGCGAAAAGATATGTGCCATTTTATATCTTCCTGACCGGCTCGGTGATAGGCCTGGTGACCATGCTGAAAGGTCTCAAGCATATTGGTATGGAACTCGAATTGGCTGAGTGTTACACGATCGGTTTGCTGATCGGTCTGGTTTGCGCAGGGATAGGAACGGTCATCATCCGGCGACTCAAGCTGGAGTCGGTCCCGGACAATAATTATCATTTCCGGAAGGTCGAAATGATTTTCGCCGTGCTCATGCTGTTCACCGCCTGCGCCATGGCCTTTGCGCACGGTTCCAACGATGTGGCCAATGCGATAGGTCCGGTCGCCGCCATTGTCAGCATCATTAACAGCGATGGCATCGTTACCCAGAAAAGCCCGCTGTCACCCTGGGTATTGTTGCTCGGGGCATCCGGGATCGTGATCGGCCTCATGAGTTATGGCCGCAAGGTCATCGCGACCGTCGGTACGCGTATCACCGAGTTGACGCCGAGCCGCGGTTTTTGTTGTGAGCTTGCGGCCGCAACCACCGTGGTGCTGGCATCGGGAACCGGATTGCCGATCTCTACCACGCATACCCTGGTCGGAGCGGTTCTGGGTGTTGGCATGGCCCGTGGCATGAGTGCACTGAACATGAACATGATCGGGTCGATTTTCATGTCCTGGATTGTCACATTGCCGGTCGGTGCTACCCTGTCGGTGATCTTCTATTTGATCATTTCCGGGGTGCTATAGCACGATTTCAGTCGCTGTTGCCGAGGTTCAGTTTTTTCTCGACGTCTTCCAAGCTGATATGCCGGACATCTTTTCCCTCGGCAAAGTAAATGACGTACTCACAGATATTACGCGAATGATCCCCGATGCGTTCCAGTGCCCTGGCCGCCCAGACGGCATCCAGCGTACCGGAGATACTGCGCGGGTCTTCCATCATGTAGGTGATCAACTGCCTCAGTATGGCCGCGTACTGCTCGTCGGATTCCGGTTCATCGCTGGCCACCGACAGTGCGGCCTTGGAATCCATGCGGGCGAATGCATCCAGCGCGCCATGCACCATATTGAAAACATGGATACCCATGGCATTGATGCCGACATAATAGGACTTCGGACCCTGCGTACCGGAAAGCTCAAGACCCATCTTGGCGATTTTCTGCGCCTCATCCCCGATACGTTCAAGATCTGTGATGGTCTTGATCACGGCCATGGTCATGCGTAAATCACCGGCGGCCGGCTGACGCCTGGCAAGCAACTGGGTGACTTCCTCGTCAATATCAACCTCAAGCCTGTTGACGTTGTATTCATTTTTGATGACCTTTTCCGCAAGCTCGGGATCACCCTCGATAAGGGCCTTCATGGCATCGGCCAGTTGCTGCTCAACATAGCCACCCATCTTGAGTACATGTTCGCGAACATCTTCCAGGTCCCGATCGAACTGCTTGGAAATATGACCACGTAGAGTTGAAGAAGCCATTAGTGCCTCCTGGTGAGAAACCCTGTAATCAGCCGTAACGGCCGGTAATGTAATCCTCGGTCATTTTTTCCCGCGGATTGGTGAACAGGGTGCTGGTGTCGTTGAATTCGATCAATTCGCCCAGGTACATATAGGCAGTATAGTCCGAGACACGTGCAGCCTGTTGCATGTTATGTGTAACAATGACAATCGTATATTCGTTTTTCAATTCATATATCAGTTCTTCGATCTTGAGCGTCGAGATCGGATCGAGGGCCGAGCAGGGTTCATCAAGTAACAGGATTTCCGGTTCTATCGCGATCGCACGCGCGATGACCAGCCGTTGCGCCTGCCCGCCGGACAGACCCAGCCCGTTGTCATTCAACCGATCCTTGACCTCATCCCAGAGCGCGGCGCCCCTCAGCGATTTCTCAACTGCCGAGTCCAGTGTCCGCCGATCATTGACGCCCTGAATGCGCAGACCATAAGCAACGTTCTCGTAGATAGACTTGGGGAACGGATTGGGTTTCTGGAATACCATGCCTACCCGGCGCCTGAGTTCGGCAACATTGACGGATTTGTCAAAGATGCCTTCTCCATAAATATTTATTACGCCCTCGGTCCGCACGATATCGATCAAATCATTCATACGATTGAAGCTGCGTAACAGGGTGGATTTGCCGCAACCACTGGGGCCGATAAATGCCGTAACCCGTTTTTCCGGGATCCTGAAATTGATATCCTTGAGGGCCTGTTTATCGCCGTAGTAGAGATTGAAATCCCTGACCTCGATACAGATCGATTCCGTGTCCAGATTCAGTTTGTCATGACGATCTATCAGGGAATCCATGTCTATAGCATGACTGCCGGTATCTTCCATCGCGGAAATTTTTTTCTCATTGGTTTCAGTCATAGCATAGCTCACATTAATCTGTTTCTCAGTGTTGTTCTGCTGCACGATACTTCTCCCTTAATGAGTTTCGTATCCTGATAGCGGTCAGATTCAGGGCAATAATGATCAAGACCAGCAGCAATGCCGTAGCATAAACAAGCGGTCTTGCTGCCTCAACATTGGGGCTCTGAAAGCCGACATCATAGATGTGAAATCCCAGGTGCATGAACTTGCGATCCATATGCAGGAAAGGAAAATTCCCGTCCAGCGGCAGTGACGGCGCCAGCTTGACCACGCCGACCAGCATGAGTGGAGCCACTTCACCGGCAGCCCTGGCCACGGCCAGGATAAGACCGGTCATCATGGCCGAGGCAGTCATCGGCAATACGGTTTTCCAGAGCGTTTCCGCCTTGGTCGCGCCAAGCGCGAGGCTGCCTTCGCGAATCGCGCGCGGCACCCTGGACAGGCCTTCCTCGGTAGCGACGATCACCACGGGCACAGTCAGAATTGCAAGTGTTAACGAGGCCCAGAGCAGACCTGGTGTCCCGAATGTCGGCGTCGGCAGGGCTTCAGCGTAAAACATCTGATCGATGCTGCCACCAAGGAAATAGACGAAAAAACCCAGCCCGAAGACACCATAGACCACTGAAGGCACACCGGCCAGATTATTGACCGCGATACGGATCAGACGGGTTACCGGCCCCTGTGTGGCGTACTCCCTGAGATAGACCGCGGCAACGACGCCAAAGGGTGTGACTATAACGGCCATGACCATGACCATCATGACAGTGCCGAAGATGGCCGGAAATATACCACCCTCGGTGTTTGCCTCGCGCGGGTCATCGGAGACGAATTCCCACAGCTTCTCAAAATAAAATCCCGTCTTTTGCAGGAGGTTCATCGAGTTGGGACGATAGGCCCTGACGACCTTGGCCAGGGGAATCTCGATCGTCTTGCCATTGCTGAGTTCGGCGATCAGTGCAACCTTGTTCAGGGTTGTATACAGATCTGTCAACTTGCGGGTATAGCCTTCATACTCCTCTTGCAGTCCGGCCCGCTCCCGATCCAGTTGTTGCAGGTTTTCAGAATTCAACTCACCGCTCATTTCCAGACCACGTTGCCGCAAGCGAATTTTCTCCATGGAATAATTGATCGATCCGATCAGGTCCTTCTCGATATGTCGTATCTCATCGAAGACAGCAACGCTGTCTTCGATTTTACCCTGAAGCGCCTGCCATAAATCGCCTTTGACTGCGGCCTCGTTGCCATCGATCTGCAGGCCCCTGAGATAACCATAGAAATTTCCCCACTCCCGGCGTTCTATGACCACGATATCCGGGGGCGTTGTCAGTGGCCCCATATCCTCAGCCAGCACCCAGCGAAAATCCAGACCGACGTGATCGCGATTGCCGGTCTTGATCAGGTGGCGGATTTCAAAGGCCTCATCTGCCGCCGCAAGCGGATCAGCGGTTCCGACCTGCTTGCGTGTCACCGATTCGGTTTCAGCGATCTCACCGACCAGGCTGATACGGTTGTCGCTGACATCAGCATAGGAAAACTGATAGACCGTGGTCGGCCAGAAATGCCCGAGTCCGCGTGCTGCGATCAGAAACAAAAGGCCACTGACCATGATGATGCAGAGGCTGACTGCACCGGCGTTCAGCCAGATGTAGGGTTCCCCGCTGCCGTGCCATTTTTTCAGTGACATACGCATGACCTACAGGCTGCTGTACTTTAACCGCAGGCGCTGACGCACCAGCTCGGCAATGGTATTGAAGATGAAGGTGGCGAGGAACAGTACCAGGCCGGCAAGGAACAGGATTCGGTAATGGGTACTGTTCACTTCGGACTCCGGCATTTCCACCGCGATGTTGGCGGATAATGCACGGAAGCCCTGAAAGATGTTCATGTCCATGATCGCGGTGTTGCCCGTGGCCATAACCACGATCATGGTTTCACCCACGGCACGCCCGAGTCCGATCATGATGGCGGAGAAGATCCCCGGGCTTGCTGTCAGCAACACTACTCGTACCATGGTTTGCCAGGGCGTAGCGCCGAGCGCCAGTGAGCCGAAGGTTAAATGTCCGGGCACGCTGTAGATAGCGTCCTCACTGATGGAAAATATGGTCGGGATGACCGCGAAACCCATGGCGATGCCGACCACAAGGGAATTACGTTGATCGAAATCCAGCCCCAGGTTTTGCGTCACCCACTGCGGCATGTTGCCCGCGAACAGCAACGCCTCGATGGGCTGGCTGAGATGAATACAGATGATTATCACCACGATCAAAACCGGTATCAGCAAGGCGGCCTCCCAGCCCGGCGCAACCCGCTGTCGAATCTTTTCCGGCAATTTATACCAAAAGAAGGAAGACAGAATGATCGAGGCCGGCAGCAACAACAGCATGATGAACAATCCCGGCATGTGTTTCTCGACGAAGGGCGCAAACCAGAGCCCGGCAAGAAAACCCAGGATCACGGTTGGCAGGGCCTCCATGATCTCGATGGTCGGTTTTACCAGACCACGCATGCGCGCGGACATGAAGTAAGCCGTGTACATGGCACCGAATATGGCCAGCGGGATAGCGAACAACATCGCGTAAAAGGCTGCCTTGAAGGTGCCGAAAGCCAGTGGCGTCAGGCTGAACTTCGGTTCGAAATCGCTCGAGGCCGAGGAGGACTGCCAGATGAATTCCGGCTGTGAACGGCTCTCGTACCAGACCTTGCCCCAGATGGAACGCCAGGATATCTCCGGGTGTTCATTATCCAGCTGCCAGAACTGCAATCTCCCGGCGTCATCCTCGGCCAGCAGGGCGTTGGCGCGCGGCGCGACGGCCAGGTGTTGAAGGGCGGCAGCACCGCTTTCCACGAGCT
The DNA here is from genome assembly GCA_041564575.1 of Gammaproteobacteria bacterium. Lineage (GTDB taxonomy): Bacteria > Pseudomonadota > Gammaproteobacteria > Eutrophobiales > Eutrophobiaceae > UBA4486. The sequence goes on from JBFGPT010000008.1 coordinate 9,096, forward strand.
TCACGGTCCGGTGTGCGGTGGTGTGATAAATACCATAGGTTCCGGAGGTATCAGCGGCGATGAAACCCTTGCGATAGTATTCCGGCGCAATATCGATGATCGGTGCGGATTGTGATTTGAATCCCCGTATTTTTTCCAGCGTGTAATTATTGTCATCATCGCGCACCGGGAACCACTGGTTAATCTGCCCACGGCTGTCGCCGACGAGGATGGAAATACCTCCACTGAGGAACGCGATGCTGGTGATATTCACGCCTTCCGGCACGGCCCTGACCCGCTGGATCAATTCAGGCGCCGCCTTGTTACTGGTGTCAAAATAACCGATGCTGCCATCGACTCCGGCGACATACAGGTCCCTCTGATCGACATCGATGACCACATGGGACACTTCGCGGCTCAGCGGTATCACGGACTCGGTCCGCGTGATCTCGATTTCCTCCGTCAGCATGTTCTCCTCCCTGAGCAACGATACCAACCGCAACTCGCCACCGGCGGACAGCGCGGCTATCGCGCCCTGTTCGCCATCGAATTGCACGGACAAGCGTGACAAACCGGTGCCATCTGTACTGACAGGTATCGAGTCACGGCCGAAAGGAAACTCCAGAACGGGCGTGATCAGGCGTTTGTCATCCGGGTAGCTGACCTTGTATACGGGCTGCACAATCAGCACGTGACCATTTGACAAACCCAGCGCCAGCACGCGTTGCGATGGATCGCCTGCGGCGAAGGACTGAATGCCGGCATCAATACCTTCCAGCAGGTCATGCGTTGCCAGCGGCGCCCCCGAATCCGCCCGGAAAAATGTCAGGCGGCCCTGTGCATCCACCCGCAGAGCAACTTCCCTTTGCTCCTCGAGAGCATAGTAGAGTGTTTCAGCCTCGATACTGCCGGGCACGGAATAGGCTTGCTGCATCTCGACGTGAGCGGGCTTGAACATCGGCAGCACCACATAGAACAGATAGAAGGCGATCAGAACAATGGCAATGATGACGGCGATACCACCAAAGGCCATCAGGTAACGTGTGGAGACATCGACCACGTTGCGCCAGGCACGGTAACGCCGTGCCGATTCTGATCTGAAGTCGGGTAACAGACTCGTCGTGGACACGGGTTCAGTCATCGATACTGCTGACTCCTGGTAACAAGCGCTGGTTTGTTTAAATAAAAATCAAGCCCTGTAAACACAGGGCTTGATTCATTTTTTGACGGCGGGGAACTCCTATTCCACTTTTGCCAGCTCGCCGGCAGCAACCTTGGCCGGAAGCGGTATATAACCGTCCTTCACCACGACCAACTGGCCGGTCTTGGAAAGTATCATTTTTACAAATTCCTTTTCCAGTGGCGAGAGCGGATAATTCGGCTTTTTGTTGACATAGACGTACAGAAAGCGGCCCAGCGGATATTTTCCGGTAGAGGCGTTCTCAGGCGTTGCCTCGATAAATTCACCTCCGTCCTTCCTGGTCAGGGGCACAGCACGTACGCCGGAAGTCTTGTAGCCGATGCCGGAATAACCGATGCCGTTAATGGACTTGGTCACACCCTGAACTACGGAGGCCGAACCCGGCTGCTCATTGACGCTGTCCTTGAAGTCGCCCTTGCACAGGGCCTTTTTCTTGAAATAACCATAAGTGCCGGAGACGGAATTACGGCCATAGAGCTGGATTGGCCGACTGGACCATTCGCCGGTCAGGCCAAGCTGACTCCAGTTGGTGACGTCTTCGGGATGACCACACTTGCGCGTGGCGGAGAAAACCGCATCGACCTGCGAAATCGACAGACCCTCGATCGGGTTGTCCTTGTTGACAAAGACCGCCAGGGCGTCGATGGCAACCGCGATCGGCGTTGGCTTGTAACCATATCTGGCCTCGAAAGATGCCAGTTCCTTGTCCTTCATCTTGCGGCTCATGGGGCCGAAATTCGAAGTGCTCTCGGTCAGGGCCGGCGGTGCGGTCGATGAACCCGCGGCCTGGATCTGTACGGTGACGTTGGGATACAGGCGCTTGAATTCCTCGGCCCAGAGCGTCATCAGGTTGGCCAGAGTATCTGAACCGACGCTGATGACGCTGCCGGAGACCCCGCTGGCCTTGGCGTAATCCATCAGTCCCGGGTCGACCTTGTCTTCCGCCGAGAGGACCGGCGGCAACAGGCAGACCGTCGCCGTGATTAGTGCAAGTAGCTGATTTTTCATTAGTAACCTCTCCATATTCTCAGGAAAATATCAATCTTTTAAGGCTGTAGCCATGGGCGATGCAGGCACAGGGCAAACTATCTGCCGGGGGAATGACACGCATGTTACGGTTATATGACAGTTTTGAGACATCGCGCCACGCCGGGCCCGGGCCGCGATCAGGCGGACAAACTGGTGCCGTCTGCCGCTGATTTCCAGATAAGCCGCTCTTTAGGGAAACGGCACTGAAAGGTGCTGCCCTTGCCGACTTCACTGCGGATATACAGCTGAGCGTTATGGTTGGCCAGGACGTGTTTAACGATGGCCAGCCCCAGGCCGGTGCCGCCCTTGTCCCGCGAACGACCCTTGTCGACGCGGTAAAAACGCTCCGTCAACCGCGGGATATGCTCGGCAGGGATACCATCACCCGAGTCCGTCACTTCCATCACGGCCGCATCACCGGAGGCATACCAGCGCACGCGGATGACGCCCCTGGCCGGGGTGTACTGAACAGCATTGAAAACCAGGTTGGAGAAAGCGCTGTACAGGCCTTTCTGATCACCACGCAACCACAACTCCGGACTGGTCTCCAGGTAAAAAATATGACCGGCTTCGCCACTCAGTGATTTTGCCTCATTAAATACAGAGGACAGCAGTTCCGAAACCATAATTTCATCACCGGCCGAATCCGTGGTCGCCGATTCCAGTGATGACAATTTGAGCAGATCATCGATCAGCCGCTGCATACGCACGGTGTGCTTTCTGATCTTGCCAATGATCTGTGCCAGGTTGTCGGGGGGAATCTTGCCGGTTTCGTGCGCAATGGATTCAAGATAACCGGCAATGACTGTCAACGGGGTGCGCAGTTCATGCGAGGCATTGGCGATGAAATCCCGGCGCATCTGGTTGGCTTTATGGATCTTGGTAATATCCCTGGCCACCAGCAATCTCTGCTCATCGCCATACGGGATGACCCGGAATTCCAGTACGCGATCACCGCTCTGCGACAGGCTGTGCTCCAGCCGGTCTGCCGGGCTCTTTGCCTGTCCTTCCTGCAGCAGGCTGACCAACTGCGGATCGCGCAGCAGATTACCGATACGCTGGCCGTTGTCCTTCGGCCAGTCGACACCGAGATATTCCCGGGAACGCTGATTGGCCCATTCGATCTCGCCATTCGCACCCAGCACGACGACGGCATCGGGCAAGGCCATGACGGCAGTCCGGAAACGGCGCAGAAACCCGGTCATATTGTAGCTGCGCCCCAGGTGATGCTGACGATTACGATCAAACGCGATCAATATCTCATCCAGGCTGCCCTGGTATTCATGGTTGTCGCGGCTGTCCCGATCGCGCAAATGCCGCAACAGACGATGCAGGCGTGTGGAAAACCAGGCGACATAGGCAAGCAGGCCGAAAAACAGGCAGGCAAAAAAGCGATCCGTCAGGACACCGGCAACCGCGCTGACAATCAGAATCAGAACCAGCCTGATCAGATCCTGTCTCATAACGACTCAAGTGTATCAGCTGACCGCGGAAAATCGATAGCCGACGCTCCTGACCGTCTGAATGTAGGCATCAAAACCATGTGGTTGCAGTATCTTTCTCAAGCGCCTGATATGGACATCGACCGTACGTTCCTCGACATAGACGTTTTGTCCCCAGACCTGATCAAGCAATTGGGCACGGGTATATACCCGCTCCGGATGAGAGATAAAAAAGTGCAGCAAACGGAATTCCGTGGGGCTGATTTCTATTGGCGTGCCGTTCGCCGTCACGCGATAGGTTTCAGGGTCCAGCGTCAAGCCCTTGATGTCGATCACGTCATGGTTCGAGGACGACTGGCTGCGGCGCAGGACGGCATTGATCCTGGCAACCAGTTCGCGAGTTGAAAACGGTTTGGTGATGTAGTCATCCGCACCAAAGTCCAGGCCTTTGACCTTGTCGGCCTCGTCGGTGCGCGCAGTCAGCATGATGATCGGAATATGACGGGTATCGGGGTCTTTCCTGAGGTGCCTGGCGTAATCCACGCCGCTGACGCCGGGCAGCATCCAGTCGAGCAGGATCAGATCCGGGGCTTCCTTTTCAAGCAGAACGCGGGCGGCATCGACACTGTTAGCCTCGTCGAAGGCAAAACCTTCACGGCTCAGGGTATAGCCGAGCATTTCGCGGATACCTTCCTCGTCCTCGACGATGAGTATACGGCCTTTCATATCTCCGGCTGTGATGGTTTGCAACATGACGCCCGAATTAAACAGGCCTCATATTACAGTTTGATGACAATTGGTTCCGGCATCGTCACAGCGCCTTTGCGCTGTCATACAACTGTAACAGTATCTTCATGTATTCGTCATGTTGTAAACACGTCTTTGTAACACATGCCGATTAGTTTGCCCGCCTGATGTGCTGAAAGTACCGGATAAATAAAACAACACTCACAGCACGCCGACTTTATACATCAAGATAAATAAAGGGAGAAACGAAGTGAAAAATCTCAGACATTTCAAGGCACTTTGTGGCGCCTTAATCATCGGTTGCAGTGCCGCGGTATCAGCCCCGGTCTGGGCCACCAACGAGGCCATGCTGGATCTGCTCAAGATCCTGAAAGACAAGGGCAGCCTGACCCAGGACGAATACGAGTTGCTGGTCAACGCCTCCAGGGCCGATGGCGAAAAGGTCGAGGGCATCAAGCACGAGGTCAAGCAGGATGTGGCCGAGGCCAAGGAAGCCTCCAAGGACATGCCCAAGATCAACACCAAGGGCAAGCTGGAAATCAGTTCACCGGACGGCGACTACAAGTTCCGCATCGGTGGCCGTTTGCAGGGAGACGTAACCTTCGCCGGAGATGATGTTAATTTCGAAGGCAGTGAAGGCGGTGACCCGGTAACAGAGTTTCGTCGCGCAAGAATGTACATAAGTGGCGTGCTTGCAAAATACTGGAAGTTCAAACTTCAATACGATTTTGCGGATGACCAGGGTGGCGGCACACCCAATACGAACGGCATTAAAGATGCCTACCTCGCCTATACGGGATTTAAACCGGTGACCATTACCTTTGGTCATCACAAAATGCCGTTAAGCATAGAGGAACTCACCAGTTCGAAATACATCACGTTTATCGAGCGTTCACAACTGGTGAACGGCATCGTGGCCGACACCGGCGGCGGCCGTCAGTACGGCTTATCCGCGCATTCCTATTTCAATGACATGTTCACCGCAGCAGGCGGGATTTACGCAGGCTCCGCAAATGAAGACACAGCGGAAACCCAGGCTGGTTTTACCGGTCGCTTGACCTTCTCCCCCATTCATGAAAAGACCCGAATGGTACACCTGGGTGCCGGGTATAATTATGCCAAAAGCATGAACGGCACCTTCAACATCGATGGCGAACCTGAAATACACCCGGGCGCCGATATTCTTGAGACAGAAGGTGGCGGTTGGGAAGAGGCCAACACGTTCGTTGTTGAAGCATCCGCCATTTACGGACCCTTTTCAGTACAGGCCGAGTACGCCATGGCCGAACTGGAAGATGGCCCTGTCGGCGTTGCAGATGCTGATGCCGATGCCTGGTACATTTACGGGAGTTACTACCTGACCGGCGAATCACGCAACTACAACTCGAAAGCTGGCTCGTTCAAGCAAACCGAGGTTAAAAACCCGTTATTCAAGGGTGGTCTCGGCGCCTGGGAAGTCGCATTGCGTTACACCAGCGGTGAATTCGATAACACTGATGGAGGTCCGGGATCATCCGATGCGGATATCCTGACAGCCGGCCTGAACTGGTATCCCAACAACAATGTCCGTTTCTCAGGAAACTATGTAAACGTGCTTGATGCAAGTGCAGATGCAGATGCGGAACTGGCCGGCGATCTGAGCGCCGGGGCAACGGCGGATGATGCTGATTATTTCATCATTCGAGGTCAGTGGTACTTATAGTCCGCCAGCAGTTTGATCCTTCATTACCCCA
>JBFGPT010000009.1:0-15019 GCA_041564575.1 Gammaproteobacteria bacterium
CATGCCGTTCAGCAAGCTGCAAGAGCGCCTGCAGGATATCTACGAGATAGAAACGGACTATGCCGTCGCGGATTTTCTGGTCTCGGACGAGACCGTGAGAAACTGCCTTGACAGCGGTGCCAGCCGCGTCCGGGAAACGGTATACGTCAGCGAACAGCGCGACAGCCTGGATATTACCGTGTACCTGCATGCCGACGTGGTACGCAACCTGGAAAACGCCGACCCGGAAAGCGCCCTGCACAGCGGCAACCTCGAGGACTTCTGCCTGGCGACCGAGGGCATCAGCCACTTTTTGAAACTTGTCTGGCACGGCGAAAACGAACGCTCGGTGTCGCTGCTGGATCTCGAGCTGCAGGCCGAGATCGACAAGTTCGTGCTGACCTACCTGTACCTGTACGAACAACTGCAATCAGTCAACACGCGCGATTTACGCCGCCTGCTGTTCGACGCAGTCGAGTTTCAGCCCGAACCGGGCACGGATGAGCACCAGCGTTACCAGGACGCCAATCACTACGCCGGCAAGTACTGCCAGGCGCTGGAACGAATCTACATGGATTGCGACGACGCCCGCCACATGCTGAAGGAACTGAGACGGTTTTACCGGCTGCCTCTGGCGGATAAATTACGCAGGATCAACAAGCTTCACTAACCTGCTTTCTAGAACGGGATTTTCCCCGTGAGCATCTCCCACCACAGGCGCCAATCCCCCATGAAACTGAACAGTGGGTACCTGAAGGTGGCCGGCCTGTTGTGTTCGAAGAAGAAATGGCCCGCCCAGGCAAACGCATAGCCCTGAACCAGCGCAACCAGCAGCAACCACCAACTCATGGTTAGCAGTGCAACAACAATCAATACCAGCGCGACGCTGGTACCCGTGAAATGCAGGAGTCTGGATACGCGATTGCTATGCTCGCTGAGATAGAAGGGATAGAAGTCTGAAAAAGACCCGTAGCGAACCGGAGTACTCATACTACTCACCGTGTTTGTATGCTATTGAATACTGGAGCTTGACGAGCATCCCCGGCCGTGGAGAGTCGAGGATAAGTCGTCAACTGTTGTCATTTGTCATGACATGATGCTTTTATAATTACAGGTGTCGAATTGTCATTATACCTTTTTTGATTCACATAACCATTCGATTGCCCTGTCCTTGTCAGCAAAATATTTAATTATAATCGCGCGATTACGGGTAGCTGTCTCGAAAAATATAGCATCTTCGCTCTCGACCATTTTTGGCAACAAGTAGGCTATGCGCATGCCGAATGCATTCCATTTCATAAGGTTGTCTGCTGTCTGGTATAACTCGATTATACTCATCATGGTCTTCATCTTGTGGCTTTCGCAAAGTATCCGCTTGATGCCTTTTTTTACACATAATTCGATAATAGTTTTCATATTTGTTTTGACTGTTTCGTAGTCATCGAGGCAACTCTCTGTGTTCGTAACATGCAGCCCCCACTCCGTTTCAACCATGTAATAGGTCTGCTCATTCATTTTTTTATGCATCATATCTGTATTAGTCAGGGTGACAGGGTGTTTAAAAAAGAAATCGTAATCACACTGCGAGTTGTTCGTTTTGGTTATTCATTGCTGACACTGCCCGGTTAAAGAGCTTTTGGTTCCGGATGCCGGAATCTGAAAATTATTCTTGTCTCGTTACAAACGCTCTAACTTCGAGTATAGACAGCATGTATTCATACTGTCCACATGACTGATTCGCACGCCTGGTGTAAATGTCCCGCCATGTTACAGGTCGGCATACCGGGCATCCCTGTTTGTTCAAGGCTTAAAATGCGTATTGCCAGCCGGCAGTCAACACGAATTCCGATTCCATCTGCGGGCCGTTAAGGTTCTGGTAAACAGGGAACCCGCCCTCCAGCGCGAGGCGGTGTCCGCGCAACAGGCCAGGCTGTCCGGCCAGATTGAAACCGAACAACAGGCTTACGTTGCGCCCGTCCTGGTTATCCGGGTCGGCGGTCTGCACGGGTGCGACGATCTCCGGGTCGATGCCGTCGATCCTGCCACTGTATTCCGCTTCCAGACGCACCGAGGTGCTGAGCCAGGGCTGCCAACGGTAACTGCCCCAGGCCGTGATCATGTGTTTATCCCCCAGAGAATATTGCTCGCTGTTAGTGCCGATGCGGAAGGTGCCGGTGTACTGCGCACCCCAGCCCCAGGCCTCGTATTGCCCGCCATAAACCAGGCCCGGCAGAAGATCATAGGTGCCCGAACCCAGTTGCATCGGGTACGGCAGGCGCGTGGTCGGCATCGTGCCGAGCGGCGTCAGTATGGTATCGCACTCGGTCGTCGAGCCGGTCGGCAGGCTGAGCCCGGCATTCAATTGCAGGCGGTGCATACCATCATTGTAAAGCCGGAACATGCCGGTCAGGCGCGTATCGCCGAAACCGGCGCTGACCGTGGTAAAGGTGCCCAAGCGGGTGGTGCCGGCCGGACCGGCGAAGGTGACATGGTCCATGCTCTTTTCCATGTACATGCCCATCAGCATGAGCGTCAGCCAGTCGGTTGGCGCGTACATGCCGCCGAACATGTGCATATCCATGGTCATCTCGACGGGCACTACGCGCAGGGTCGGCGGTTGCATGGGCAATCCGAAAAAGCGGTTGGGCACGGTGGTGACGATCTTTTCCGGTGTGACGCTGCTGTCGTCCATCAGGTTGTCCTGCATGGACATGTGTTTGAAGCGGTACGACAGCATCCACTCCCCGGCCTTGTGCATGTGTTCGGCCATCACGCCGATAGGCGCGTGGCTATCGGCGTATACGGGTTTCATCCGGTTCTGATTGATGTCCATGCCTGCAGCCGGTGCGCTGCCTTCGTGCGCGCAGGCGACGGTACTCAGGCCGAAGACCAACAGACCTGAAATTGTATTTTTTATTCTGAACATGTGGGTTCCCTCACAGTTAAACGAGTCAGATGGCCACGGGCGGGTTCACGCCAGCGGCTGGTCAGTTATGGTCGAAGTTCGGCTGGATCAGCCGTGCAAGCGTGAGGGAGGCGCGCGTATGGGCGTGGTGGTGCCGGTCTGCCGGTTCGCCAGTCGGGGCTGGTATAGCGTGGGTTCCCGGTAGCGGGTGAGGGCAAGCCGCGGCGCTTGCGGATCGGCATCGAAGGTGAAATGTCCGCTGGCCGACCAGTGACTGCATACCGGTGAGATATGGATCTCCTGCGAGGCATCCGCAGGATCGTCCGAATGGTGATGATGATCGGCATGATCGCCACTCTTGCCACTGGCTATGCTGACCGGGCCGTCACAGAAAATGATCGCGAGGCCATCATGCGCGGAGGTACTGATCATGTAGCCGGGTGCGATCAGTGAACGCAGCACCAGCGCCGTGATCAGCAACCGTATCAGGTATTTCAGGTTTCGTCCGCGACGTGTCTGGAACATCGCGCGAGTATAAATAGTTTGCGCGTGCGGGTGTACCGGGAAGGATTGTGGCGCAGGCCGTCTAGATGAGTTTATGCAGGTCTGTCCAGCCAGGATCGGGATTGAAACGATCGCCGTATTTCCTGTGAAACTCTTCGAGGACCTTTCGCGTATCGCTGATGCCGCGATCTTCCAGGTAATGCATGGGGCCACCGCGGAACGGGGCGAAGCCGGTACCGAAGATCATGCCGGCATCGAGCAGTGCGCCGTCTTCAACGATGCCCTCGCGCAGGCAGGTGACGCACTCGTTCAACATCCTCAGGATCAGGCGTTCCTGGATTTCCGTCTCGGGCAGGCTGGACTTCGCGCTGCCGCCGCTCTTGACCGGCTTGCCATTTTTATACCGGTAAAAACCCTGCCCGCTCTTCTTGCCGAGATGGCCCTGCTCGACGATCTCGCCCAGCAGTTGCGGCACCGGCATATCGATGGCACTGGACAGGATCTCCGCCACCGAGTTGCAGATGTCCAGACCCACCGTATCGGCCAGCAGGATGGGGCCCATGGGCATGCCAAAGCGCGTCGCCGCCCGATCGATCACCGGTGCGGGCACGCCCTCTTCCAGCAGGACCACCGCCTCGACCAGGTACGGCAGCAGAACGCGGTTGACCAGGAAGCCGGGCGCGCTTTTCACGGGCAGCGGCAGGCGATCAATGGTGCGGGTGAACATCATGCCATGCAGCAGGTGTTCCGGGTCGGTCTCGGCGGTCTTGATCACTTCCACCAGTTGCATCCGCGAGACGGGGTTGAAGAAATGCAGGCCGATCAGGCGCGATGGCTCACCGATGCTGGTGGCGAGCTGTTCCAGCGGGATACTCGAGGTGTTGGTTGCGAGCACGGCGTGCGCTTTCATCTCGGGCAGGATCTGCTGGAACAAGGCGGTTTTCGCCTCGAGGTTTTCGATGATCGCCTCGATGACCACGTCCGCATGGCGGATGCCATGGCCCTTGTAATCCGGTATCAGGCGATCGTGCGCCGCCTGCCGTTCATACTTGTCCTTGATCCGCTGTGAGAACAGCTTGCTGGCGCGCTTCATTGCCGGGCCGATGTATTTCGGTTCGCGGTCCTGCAAGGTGACCCTTAGGCCCTTGTAGGCGCACCAGGCGGCGATGTCGCCGCCCATGACGCCGGCGCCGACCACGTGCACGTGTTGGCATTCAAAGCCGGTCTTGCCGGTACCCAGCCCCTTGAGCCGTTCCTGCAGCAGGAACACACGCACCAGCCGCTTGGCGGTGGGCTGGATGAACAACTCGCCGATGGAATCGGCCTCGCCCTCCATCATGGCCGCCTCGTCACCGCCATGCCGGCGCCACAGATCGATCAAGGCGAACGGTGCCGGGTAATGTTCGGGATTGATCTTCGCGGCGACCTTGCGCTTCATCATAGCGGCAACCAGCGGGCGCAACAGCCCTGAATTCAGCAACCGCATACCGGTGCCGGCGCGGGCCAGTGCGGGCTTGCGGCGGATACGTTTAATCGCGGCCAGCCGCATGTGCCGGCGCGGGATGGCCTCGTCAACGATCCCCAGGCGTTTTGCCTTGCGCGCATCGACGGTGCGCCCGCGCAGCATCATGTCCATGGCGCGGAAGGCGCCGATCAGGCGTATCAGCCGCACCGTCCCACCGAACCCCGGGTGAATACCCAGCAACACTTCCGGCAGGCCGAGCCGGGTCGGTTCGTCGTTACAGGCAATGCGATAATCGCAGGCCAGCGCCAGTTCCAGGCCACCGCCCAGGCAATAACCGTGGATCAGGGCCACGGTGGGAATCGGCAGGCCCTCGATGCGGTTGAACATGGATTGCCCGGTTTGCACGATCTCTTTCGCCTGCAATTCGGTATCGATGCGGGTAAAGGCCTTGACGTCAGCGCCGGCGATGAAGCCGGACTTTTTACCCGACAGGAACACGAGACCTGCCGGTGGCTCATGGCGAATACTGTCGAGCGCCGCGTCCAGTTCCTCGAACATGGCCGCGCTCAGCACGTTGGCGCCGCTGTCGGCCTGGTCGAAGATCAACCAGGCGATGTTGTCGGTATCGCGCTCGATGCGGATGTGCTTCAGCGTGGAGATATCAATGACCCGTTTCATGGACGTTTTCCAGTAACATGGCGCCGCCCTGACCGCCGCCGATGCAGAGGCTGGCAACGCCGTAACGCGCTGCACGGGCCTTCAGGGTCTTGTGCAAATGCAGGACGATACGGCCGCCGCTGGCACCGACCGGGTGGCCGAGGCTGATGCCGCCGCCGTCGACATTCAGGTGTTCATGATGGATCTCGCCCAGTGCCCGGCTGCGGCCCAGTTCTTCCTTGCAGAAGCGCTTGTCGGCCATGGCCTTGACGCAGGCCAGCACCTGGGTGGCGAAGGCCTCGTTGATCTCCCACTCGCCGATATCGGCAAGCCCCAGGTTGTTCCGATCGAGTAACTTCGAAATCGCATACACCGGCCCCAGCCCCATTTGCCGCGGGTCAAGGCCGGCCCAGGTGCAATCGATGATCCGGGCCGCGGGCTCAAGCTTGTATTTTTTGATCGCCGCCTCGTCGGCCAGCAGGCACCAGGCGGCGCCGTCCGTGACCTGGGCGCTGTTGCCCGCCGTCACCTTGCCGTGCGGCTTGTCAAATACCGGCCGCAGTTTCTCCAGCATCTCGAGGCTGGTGTCCGGGCGCACACCGTCATCGTCGGCATAGACATGGCCGAAGTGATCGAAGATGACCTCGATCTCGTCCAGGCGGCCTTCCTGACGGGCCTCGATCAGGCGCTGATGGCTGTTGACGGCAAAGGTGTCCATTTCCTCGCGGCTGATATCAAAACGATCGGCGAGGATTTCCGCGGTGCGCCCCATCGACAGGCCAACCACCGGATCGGTCAGGCCCAGCAGCAAGGAGATGATCGGTTTCAGGTGTCCCGGGCGGAGTTTCGTCAACAGGGCAATACGCTGCCCGGGGCTTTTGGCGCGCTGGAAATCCGCCAGCCAGTTGACCATTTTTGCGTTCAGTAATACGGGTGCATGGCTCATGGCCTCGGTACCGCCAGCCAACACCAGTGAGGCATGACCGTCGGCGATACTGCGAAAGGCGCTGTCCAGGGCCTGCATGCCGGAGCCACAATTGCGTTGCACGGTCCAGGCCGGCACCGCGTTACCGCAGCCGAGACGCAAGGACACGACGCGGGCGATGTTGGCCTCGTCCGCTGCCGGAACGATACAGCCGAGAATGACTTCATCCAGGAAATCGGCTTCGAACGGTTGCCGTAGCAACAGTGGCCTTGCCGAGTGCACGGCGAGATCAGATGCGGAAAATCGGCCAGGACGGCCACGGGCGCGGAGGAAAGGGGTACGCGCACCATCGATGATATAAACCGCTTTGTGGGGTTGCGTTTTTGTTACTGCCATCAGGTCGAACCTGCGTATTGTTCCGCACTGAAGTGATCGACCTCGATGACCTTCATCCGTGCCTCCACGGCACGCCGGTATTCACCGGCCTCGGTTTCATCAATGACCCCCTTCTCAACCGCCATGTCGAGATCGTTATTGTTATCCAGTATGCCCTGATTATGTGCAATCTTCAGTTTGCGTTCAATCGGCTCACAGGCCAGCGCCAGTTCGAATGCCTGCGACAATTGATACAGCGGTTCATGTTCGGCCTCGGGCAGGAAGATGCCGCGAATCAGGCGATCGCGCACGGGCCCCTGGCGTGTGACCAGGGCAGCAACACGGTGGTCGAGCCGATCGGAGGGCCGCTGGTAACGGCGACCGAACGGGAAACACATGAGTTTCAATAACACCCCGGCAAACAGCGGCAGGTTGTCCGCCAGTTGCAGCAGGGCATCCTGCGCCTTGCTGGCGGAGTAACTGATCGACCAGTCCAGCAGGTCTTCCTCATCGGCCTGGCTGCCGTTGTTCTCATACATCAACAAGGCGGCCGAGCCCATGTAAAGATAACTCAGGGCATCGCCGAGCCGGGCCGACAGGCGTTCGCGGCGCTTGAGTTCTCCGCCGAGTAACAACAGTGACAGCTCGGATGAAAACGCCAGTGCGGCGGACAACTGATTCAGCTTGCGTTGTTGTCGCGTGCCGCTACCGATCAGGTTGAACGAGATGGCGGGCACGAAGGCGCGTGCCGCCGCACCGAGCGCATGCGAAATGTGCCGGCACAGAACCTCGCCGAACGCTTCGGGATCGTCATCTGCGACGGCGCGGACCTCATCCATCAGGCAGGGATGGCAACGCAGCGCGCCCTGGCCAAAGATGATCATGTTGCGGGTTAATATATTCGCGCCTTCCACGGTGATCGAGATCGGCTGCGCCTGGTAGGTGCGCATCAGGTAATTCGCCGGCCCGAGCATGATCGCCTTGCCGCCGTGGATGTCCATCGCGTCGTTGACGTTCTCGCGCATCATCTCGGTCAGGTGGTACTTGACGATGGCCGTGGCGACCGAGGGCACGGTGTGGGTGTCCAGCATCATCAGGGTCAGTTGCCTGGCGGCGTCCATGAGGTAGGTCTTGCCGACGATGCGCGCGAGCATCTCTTCCACGCCTTCGAAGCGGGCGATCGGGATGCGGAACTGCTGACGCACCATGGCGTAGGCGCCACTGGTGTGGCTGGTCAGTTTCGCCGCGGCGACGCTCAGCGCCGGCAGCGAGATGCCGCGGCCCTCGGACAGACATTCCATCAACATGCGCCAGCCCTTGCCGGCATAGTCCGGCCCGCCAATGACCCAGTCCAGCGGTATGAAAACATCATGACCCTGGACCGGACCGTTCTGGAACGGCGTGGCGCCGGGCATGTGCCGGCGGCCGATTTCAACACCCTCGGTGCCGGTCGGGATCAGGGCCAGGGTGATGCCGACCTCCTCTTCTTCGCCGAGCAGGTGATCCGGATCGTACAGCTTGAACGCCAGCCCAAGCAGGGTAGCCACCGGCGCCAGCGTGATATAGCGTTTCGACCAGTTCAGGCGGATACCCAGTACATCGTCCTGGCCGCCGAATGCCTGCCGGCATACGACACCCCGGTCGACCATGCTCGCGGCATCGCTGCCCGCCTCCGGCGAGGTCAGGGCAAAACAGGGGATGTCCTCGCCGATGACCAGGCGCGGCAGGTATTGCTGTTTCTGCGCCTCGGTGCCGTACTTCAGCAGTAACTCCCCGGGGCCGAGTGAATTCGGCACCATGACGGTGACCGCCGCCGTGATGGACCGGCTGGCGAGTTTGACGATCACCGCCGAATGCGCCTGGGCCGAGAACCCCAGCCCGCCCCACTCCTTCGGGATGATCATGCTGAAAAATTTTTCCTTGCGGATGAAGTCCCAGACATCGGCGGGCAGGTCGTGCAAGTCGTGGGTGATGCGCCAGTCGTCGACCATGCGGCAGAGTTCCTCCACCGGCCCGTCGAGGAAGGCCTGCTCCTCGGCCTTCAGACCCGGCCGGTATTGCCGCAGATGATCCCAGTTCGGCCGGCCCCGGAACATCTCGGCCTCCCAGCCGGTGCCGCCGGCCTCCAGGGCCTCCTGCTCGGTCTGCGACATGCCGGGCATCTGCTGTCGAAACAGTTCGAAAACCGGCATCGCGATATAGGCCTGGCGGAAATCATCCAGCATCAGCACGGCGATGACGGCCGCGACCAGCAACCAGGCCAGCGCCAGCACGGCCCAGCCGGCCGCGATCGTGAAGCTGGCGACGATGAGCACGGCGAACAATACCAGCGCCCAGACCTGGCGGTTGGCCCGGAGATAGGACAGGACCAGGGTGGCGACGAGAAATAACAGCAGGATCTGGATCAACCCGCCCATCGTCGCGATCCTGTCCCTGCCTGCTTGTCCCCGGCTGCCGGATGCACGCGGTTGTTCACGTAATCAATGATCTTTTCGTGAATATTGTCGGTGTCCTCGTAGAGGATGCCGTGCCGATCAGAATCGATTTCGATCAGGCTGACTTCGGCATTCACCAGACCGTTCATGATGATGTCGGTACTGTCAGCCGTGGTGATCGGATCGTTGGAAGACTGCACCAGCAGGCAGGGGCAGGTCACTTCCCTGAGTCGATCCAGCAGGATGTTTTTCATTTGCATCAATTCATACAGGCCGCGTACCGGCACATTCCGGTAATTGATACGCGGATGTTCGGGTTCGTTGCTTCGATACGGCACCACACCCTCCAGGGGGGAGGACCAGCGGACGATCTTTGACACCCCGTGCAGGATCGGCACGAACTTCATGTTCTTGTTACGGAACTTGATCGGTGGATTGATGACGACGGTGGCCAGCAGTCCGTCCGGCTGGTCCGCGGCATGTAACAACGACACGGCCCCGCCGGTGGAAAAACCGAGCATGCAAATACGATCGACGCGCGAGGACAGTATCTCGTAACCGCGTTGCAGAGAGTGCAGCCAGTCATGCCAGGAACGTTCGCGCAGGTCCGCGGGCGAGGTGCCGTGCCCGGCCATGCGCACACCATATACCGGGTAACCTTGCGCCAGCAGTTTTTCAGCCATCGGCCGCATCTCGGCCGGGGACGACAGGAAACCATGCACCAGCAGGATGCCAATGCCCTGGCGGACCTCGTCATGCGCTTGCTCCGGCAGGTAGAAAAAGGGCCGGCCGGATTCGACGATGGATTCTGTCCGGTTGATTTCATTGAAACGCGCCTTGCTGTAGTAGTGGTGGTTCCAGTCGTAGCGTTTCAGTTCATCGTCGTATTTCAGGTTCGCAAGTTCTTGCACGCTGAAATCTTCAGTCGCCTTGATGGCTTCATTAACCGCCAGCAGCACGCTACCCAGCGGCGCGACCTCGTTGGCGTAAACCTGCAATGTGTTCCGGAGTCTTATGGTTTCGAAATCGAAATCCTCGCCCAGCTTGCCGGAGATCAACAACTTGTCGTTGTCGATCTGCACCAGATCATTTTTAACCGCCACGTCCAGCAAATGTTCCAGCGATTCACTATCCCCTTTCGTCAGGCCGCTATAGACCTCCGGGTTGCGTATGCTTCGATGCAGATGCACCTCGGACTGTTTCTGGATTTTCTTCACTGTCATGTAAACGATCATGCAGAACCTGGACATCTTGATCTCGCACAAACCGCGCCTGTAAAGATTCAGCAGGACGGTGGATGCGATATGGCTGAGATTGACGGTAACGCCCAGGTAGATACTTTCCATGTATTGATCGCGGATCTTCTCGCTGCTGCGCTTGATGCAAACCCTGATGATCTTTTCGACCAGTGGCTTATGCAGGCGCCTGAAGGTGAAAAAATCCTCGATCAAGCGCAGGTTCGATGCGACCGAGGACAGCAGCCAGCGTTCCCACCACGGCCGGCATTCGGACAGGCACACCGGCTGGCCGAGACGCAGGTCCATGTCGGTGTCCTTGAGCAGCAGATTGGCCTCGATCAACAACTCCTCGCGCACCGACGGTCTGACATCGTCACGGATCATGTCCACGGCTCGATTCAGAAAATTTTCTTCGGTATGGATCGGATAGAACGTGATATTGCCGGGCACGACCCGGGTCGGCCGGTGCGCGGCGAACAGCAGGTGTTCGCGGTTGTTCAGTTCGAGCATCTCGACCCAGTCGTCGATGCGCTGCCAGTCGCCTTCCCTTTCCGCGGCCTGCACGGCGAGCTTGAAGGTATCCAGGGCGATGGCCAGCACCGCGGCGCCGGAATGGTGTTTGCGGTAGGCCCCGGCCTTGCTGGAATAGATGCTGAAGCGGCCGCGATCATCGAGGACACGGCGGTCCTTGACCATGCCGCCCTCGGGATAAATGATGACCTTGCGGCCGCGGATGATCTCGGCCACCAGCAAGGGAAACAGGCCCTCGTAATCGTTCGGGATCACGCCGACCTGGCACAGGTAGTTGCGGAACGCCTTGCTGCCGCTGAAGATGGCCTTTGTTGCAATGCAACGGCAAAACGCGCCGGTTTCCTGGTGAATGACGTAGTGCGGCAGGAAGGTTTCGGTGCGGGCGAAATGGTTGAAGAGAAAGATCTCGCCCTGATCCAGCAGGGCCGTATCGCCATGCAACTTGATGTTGATCCCCAGCAACTTTTTCAGCCGGTGGAAACTGCGTACTGTCCATTCGTAGGTCGATGGGTTCAGCACATATTCATCGTACATAGGATCTTCCCTTGGCCAAAGGCCGATCAGGCGACCACCACGGTACTGCCTGAAAATTATGCAATCATGTTTACTTGCTCAAAAGCCCTGCATAAGTCGTTCCGGGTCCTGTCAGCACAGCTGATATTCAAGTATTTTATGCGCCTCGCGGGACCAGGTACGGGATCACTGATCCCGGCATGACCTCCGTTTTTCGCGGCATCTCTGGTTAACTCGATAATACTTCAAGTATACATGCAGAAGACGCACAAAACGCGACGGATAAAAACACTGCAAAAACCGTACACAAAATTTTTGATTGGGGAATGAAAGAATAGTTTGGGCGGGACCCCGCCCGGCAACAGGCCGCGTGTCGCCGGCAAAGAGCCTAGCGTTTCATGGCATCAAAAAACTCGGCATTGTTCTTCGTGCCCGTGAGACGTTCCAGCAAAAATTCCATGGCCGTGATCGGTTCCATGGGATGCAACAACTTGCGCAGTATCCAGACCTTTTGCAATTCATCAGGTGCACACAGCAGGTCTTCCTTGCGTGTGCCGGAACGATTGATATTGATGGCGGGATAGATGCGTTTCTCCGCGATTTCCCTTTCCAGGTGCAACTCCATGTTACCGGTGCCCTTGAATTCCTCGTAGATGACATCGTCCATGCGGGAGCCGGTATCGACCAGCGCCGTTGCGATGATGGTCAGGCTGCCGCCTTCCTC
Organism: Gammaproteobacteria bacterium; assembly: GCA_041564575.1. Taxonomy (GTDB): domain Bacteria; phylum Pseudomonadota; class Gammaproteobacteria; order Eutrophobiales; family Eutrophobiaceae; genus UBA4486. The sequence continues at coordinate 12,252 of JBFGPT010000009.1, forward strand.
GATATTTCTGGCCGCGCCGAAAAACCGCTTTGGACGTTGCAGGGCATTGGCGTCTACACCACCGGTAAGCACCTTGCCGGAGGCCGGCACGACCGTATTGTAGGCGCGCGCCAGGCGCGTAATGGAGTCGAGCAGTATGACCACGTCTTTCTTGTGTTCCACCAGGCGCTTGGCGCGCTCGATGACCATTTCGGCAACCTGTACGTGGCGGCTGGCCGGTTCATCGAAGGTCGATGAAATCACGTCACCGCGTACCGAGCGTTCCATCTCTGTAACTTCTTCCGGTCGTTCGTCGATCAACAGCACGATGACGTGGCATTCCGGATGATTGGCGGTAATTGAATGGGCGATGCTTTGCAGAATCATGGTCTTGCCGGCCTTTGGCGGCGATACGATCAGACCGCGCTGACCCTTGCCTATCGGGGAAGCGAGATCGATGATCCTGGGCGTCAGGTCTTCGGTGCTGCCGTTGCCGATCTCAAGCTTGAGTCGATCATTGGCAAACAGCGGCGTCAGGTTTTCAAACAGTATCTTGTGCTTGGCCTTCTCCGGCGGCTCGAAGTTGATCTCGGCAACCTTGAGCAGGGCGAAGTAACGTTCACTGTCCTTCGGCGGCCGGATCTTGCCGGATACATTGTCGCCGGTGCGAAGATTGAAGCGCCTTATCTGGCTGGGCGATACGTAGATATCGTCAGGGCCCGCCAGGTAGGAACTGCCGGCGGAACGCAGGAAACCGAAACCGTCCTGCAGGATTTCAAGCACGCCGTCACCGTAGATATCCTCGCCTTTCTTGGCCTGGGCCTTGAGAATTTCGAAGATAACATCCTGCTTGCGCGAGCGCGCGAGACCGTCAAGTCCCAAAGATTCAGATAAGGTGATAAGTTCGGATGCGGGCTGTTGTTTAAGATCTGTGAGATTCATGGCCTCTGGTATATGCCGTAGGAAGAAAACTGATTGTTGGCGTGCCAGAACGCACGCTTGTCATAAAAAATCTTGGTTAAGGGGAACGTACTGAAGACTGGTTTCTTGCTTGATTTATGAAAAATCTAGCATGTAATGCCTGATCCGTCCAGTAAATTTACAGTGTGCTGTCGATAAATGCTGATAACTGTGACTTGGAAACGGCACCCACCTTGGTCCCCACGACATTGCCCTCCCTGAAAATCATCAGGGTAGGAATACCACGAACCGCGTATTTCTGCGGGGTTTCCTGGTTCTCGTCGATATTGATCTTGGCCACGGTGATCCGGTCGGCGTATTCATCCGCGATCTCGTCCAGGATCGGCGCAATCATGCGGCAGGGCCCGCACCACTCGGCCCAGTAATCCAGTATTACGGGTTTCTCAGACTTCAGGACTTCCTCTTCAAAGCTGGAGTCTGTAACATGAACTATTTTTCCACTCATTAGATTATTGATTACCTGTCAGTTTTGTCGTTGCTGATGACCCGCGATTGTAAGTCAGCGTGACATAGACTGCAAAACCTCAGCCACTATAAATTCCATGGATCAGACCAGTACTACAGATCTCAAATTCGGCGAATTGCCGCTTGAACCCCGGCTGATCAAGGGCCTGGAGCATATCGGATTCGAGTTCTGCACACCCATCCAGGCCCGGTGCCTGCCGCTGTTGCTGGAAAAGAAGGATGTCGCCGGCCAGGCGCAGACCGGCACCGGCAAGACCGCGGCCTTTCTGCTGGCCCTGATGCACCACAGGCTGAATAATCCCGAGGAAACCACGCCCGGGGCGCCCCGCGCGATCGTCATCTCCCCGACCCGTGAACTGGCTATCCAGATCCACAGGGATGCCGTGGCGCTGAACGAGTACTCCCGTCTTCACACCGCGCTGGTATACGGCGGCGTGGATTACCAGAAACAACTGGACCAGTTCAGCAAGCCGGTCGATATCCTGATCGGCACGCCCGGACGCCTCATCGATTATTACAAGCAGAAAATCTATCACCTGAATGAAATAGAATCGGTTGTCCTCGATGAGGCCGATCGCATGTTTGATCTCGGTTTTATCCGCGATATTCGTTACCTGCTGCGACGCTGTCCGAAACCCGAGCAACGCCTCGGCATGCTGTTTTCGGCAACCCTGAGCCACCGGGTCATGGAACTGGCCTACGAGCACATGAACAATCCCGAGTTCATCAAGATCAATCCGGAACAGATCACCGCTGACCGCATCGACCAGGTGCTATACCACGTCGGCAAGGATGAAAAGATCGCACTGTTGATCGGATTGTTGAAAAAAACCGATTCTAAACGCACGATTATCTTCGTGAATACCAAACGCACCGCGGAACGGGTGCATGCCTATCTCGAAGGTAACGATATCAAGTCGGCCATCCTGTCCGGGGACGTGCCACAGAAAAAACGCCAGCAACTGTTTCGGGAATTTTCAGACGGCGAGTTGACGACGCTGGTGGCCACCGATCTGGCTGCCCGCGGGCTGCATATTCCGGACGTTACACATGTCTACAACTATGACCTGCCGCAAAATGCCGAGGATTACGTACACCGCGTCGGCCGCACGGCCCGTGCCGGCGCCAGCGGCAATGCCGTGAGTTTTGCCTGCGAGGAGTATGTTTTTTCCCTGATCGAAATCGAGGAACTGCTGGGGAAGAAGATCCCGACCATCAGGGTCACCGACGAATTAATGATCGAGTTGAAACCACCGATCAAGATCGAGAGCTATCGTCGGCACAGGCGAAGACCCACTCACGAAAGCAAGCGCAGGCATCACCACAAACCGCATTCAAAGCGC